>JANOPL010000102.1:0-31904 GCA_031421835.1 Hyphomicrobiales bacterium
TGGTGATGCCGGGCGACAACATCTCGATTGACGTCGAGCTGATCAGCCCGATTGCCATGGAAGAAAAGCTGCGCTTCGCCATCCGCGAAGGCGGCCGTACCGTCGGCTCCGGCGTTGTTGCCAAGATTTCTGATTAAGGTAGAGCACACATGCAACGCCAAAATATCCGGATCCGTCTCAAAGCGTTTGATCATCGTATTCTCGATAATTCGACAAAAGAGATCGTGAACACCGCAAAGCGCACTGGCGCACAGATCCGCGGACCTGTGCCACTGCCAACGCGCATTGAGAGGTTTACTGTGAACCGTTCGCCCCACGTGGACAAGAAGAGCCGCGAGCAATTCGAAATGCGTACGCATCGTCGTTTGCTCGATATCGTGGATCCCACACCGCAAACCGTTGACGCGCTGATGAAGCTCGACCTCGCCGCCGGTGTAGATGTTGAAATCAAGCTCTAACGTAACAGAGCCTCTGGAGAAGAAAATGCGTTCAGGCCTTATCGCCAGAAAGCTGGGCATGACCCGGATCTACACAGCCGAAGGTGCGCAAGTGCCTGTGACTGTGTTGAAAGTGGACAATGTTCATGTTGTTTCACACAAGACTGTTGAGAAGGACGGCTATCTGGCTGTTCAGCTCGGCTCCGCCACACCCAAGATCAAGCGCCTCACCAAGGCCGATCGTGGTCACTTCGCCAAGAACGGCGTGGAACCCAAGCGCAAGCTGCAGGAATTCCGCGTCTCGGCTGACATGACCATGCCGGTTGGTGCTGAAGTGACCGCTGATCACTTTGTTGCCGGCCAATTCGTTGACGTCACGGGCACTTCAAAGGGCAAGGGCTTCCAAGGCGGTATCAAGCGTTGGAACTTCTCTGGTTTGCGCGCCACACACGGTGTTTCGGTGAGCCATCGTTCCATCGGTTCGACGGGTAACCGTCAGGATCCTGGCAAGGTGTTCAAGAACAAGAAAATGCCAGGTCACCTTGGTGTCGATACCATTACCACCCAAAACGTTGTGGTTGTTCGCACCGACGTTGAACGTGGTTTGATCCTGCTCAAGGGTTCGGTGCCAGGTGCGCCGGGCGGTTGGGTGTCTGTGCGTGATGCTGTGAAGCGCAAGCTTCCAGACGGCGCTCCCAAGCCTGGTGCCTTCAAGGCTCCGGCGGCAGCGCAAGCATAAGTGAGACGTCAGTCATGAAAATTGAAGTAACAAATTTAGATGCCGGAGCGGCCGGTTCAGTTGACCTGAACGATGCCATTTTCGGACTTGACCCACGCAGTGATATTCTTCACCGCGTGGTTCAGTGGCAGCTCAACAAGCGCCAGCAGGGTACACACCAAGCCAAGTCGCGCGGCGAAATCAACCGCACGACCGCGAAGTTCGGCAAGCAAAAAGGTGGCGGCGGTGCTCGTCACGGTTCGCGCAAGGCCGGTATCTTCGTGGGCGGCGGCAAGGCCTTCGGTCCGCGTTTCCGCAGCCACGAAACTGCACTGAACAAGAAGGTGCGCGCACTTGGGCTTCGTCATGCGCTTTCAACCAAGTTCAAAGCGTCTGAGCTGATCATCATTGATCGCGCAGACGGATTGGAAAAGACAAAGGCTGTGAAAGCAGCATTTGAAAAGATGGGCCTCGTCAACGCGCTGATCATTGACGGTGCAGTGTTGAACGAAGGTTTCGCCAAGGCCGCACGCAATGTTCCAAACATTGACGTGCTGCCGATCCAGGGCATCAACGTCTATGACATCCTGCGTCGCAAGAAGCTGGTGTTGACGAAGGCTGCCGTGGAAGCGCTGGAGGCGCGTTTCAAATGAGCAAAGAAAAATTCTATAATATCATCATCTCGCCTGCCATTACGGAAAAGGCAACGATGGCTTCTGCGTCGAACACCATCGTGTTCAACGTGGCACCAAACGCAACCAAGCCGGAAATCAAGGCAGCGGTTGAGGGTTTGTTCAACGTGAAAGTTGCTTCGGTGAACACGCTGGTCCGCAAGGGCAAGAAGCGCAGCTTCAAGGGCCGCACAGTTTTACTGTCAGACAAGAAAAAAGCTTATGTCACGCTCGCGGCTGGCGAACGCCTTGACGTGACAACGGGTCTGTGAGGGTAGGGTAGGAATATGGCACTCAAGACATTCAATCCCACATCAGCCGGCCGCCGCCACCTCATTCAGGTGGACCGTTCTGGCCTGTTCAAGGGAAAACCAGTCAAAGCCTTGACTGAAGGACTTTCGAAGTCCGGTGGACGTGGCAACACGGGCCGCATTACATCACGCCGCATCGGTGGTGGTCACAAGACAGCTTATCGTTTGATTGACTTCAAGCGCACGAAGCATGACATGGCCGCAGTTGTCGAGCGTTTGGAATATGATCCAAACCGCACCGGCTTTATTGCGCTGATCAAATATGCCGACGGCACTTTGTCTTACATTCTGGCGCCCCAGCGTCTGGCTGTTGGTGACAGCGTGATTTCCGGTCAAAGCGTTGACGTGAAGCCCGGCAATGCCATGCCAATCGGCAGCATTCCCGTCGGTACGATTGTGCATAACGTTGAGACCAAGCCAGGTGCAGGTGGTTCACTTGCCCGTTCGGCAGGCACCTATGCCATGGTTGCCGGTCGTGATGGCGGCTATGTTATCATCAAGTTGAAGTCGGGTGAAACCCGCATGGTTCCGGCAAGTGGCATGGCCTCAGTCGGTGCTGTGTCGAACCCTGATCACTTGAATGAAGTTGTCGGCAAAGCCGGTCGCACACGCTGGAAGGGCAAACGCCCTGTGTCCAGAGGTATTGCCCGTAACCCGGTTGACCATCCAAACGGTGGTCGTACCAACGGTGGTAAGCATTGGGCAACGCCCTGGGGCAAGCCGACCAAAGGTTACAAGACACGCACCAACAAGCGTACAACCAAGCTGATTGTGCGTTCGCGCCACAAAGCCAAGAAATCGTAAGGGTAGCGACACATGACACGCTCCGTATGGAAAGGCCCGTTTGTAGACGGGTACATTTTGAAAAAAGCCGAGGCTGCAAAAGGCCAACGCAACATGGCAATCAAGACGTGGAGCCGCCGCTCCACGATCCTGCCGCAGTTTGTGGGCCTGACATTCCAGGTGCACAACGGCAACAAATTCATCCCCGTTCATGTGAGCGAGGAAATGGTCGGTCACAAGCTCGGTGAATTTGCGCCAACGCGCACGTTCAAGGGCCACAGTGCCGGTGACAAGAAGGCTGGTAAGTAATTATGAGCAAGCCAAAAACACCACGCGCCTTGCCGGCGAATGAAGCAAGGGCTGTGACACGCAGCATTCGCATCAATCCGCGCAAGCTCAACGAAGTGGCCACGGAAATTCGCGGCATGAAGGTCGCCAAGGCTTTGGCGCACCTTCAGTTCTCGCGCCGCCGGATTGCCAAGGACGTGAAGAAGACGTTGGAGTCCGCAATTGCGAACGCCGAAAATAATCACGACCTCGACATCAACAAGCTGATCGTTTCTGAAGCTTGGACCGGCAAGAACCTGGTGATGAAGCGTTGGTTCCCTGATGCGCGCGGCCGGGTTGGACACATCCACAAATTTTTCAGCGAACTGACGATCATTGTGCGCGAAAACTCTGCAGCTGAAAACAAGGAGTCTGCATAATGGGTCAGAAGATCAACCCAATTGGTTTCCGCCTTGGGGTAAACCGCACGGCAGACTCGCGTTGGTATGCCAACTCACGTGATTTCGGCAAGCTGTTGCATGAAGACATTGCCATTCGCGATTACTTGAAGAAAGAACTCAAGCAGGCCGGTGTTGCCAAAGTGATCATTGAGCGTCCGCACAAGAAGTGCCGCGTCACGATCTACTCGGCGCGTCCAGGTGTTGTGATCGGCAAAAAGGGTGCAGACATTGAAAAGCTGCGCAAGACTGTCGCTTCAATGACGGCATCGGAAGTGCATTTGAACATTGTTGAAGTGCGCAAGCCAGAAATCGACTCCTACCTGGTGGCCGACAACATTGCCCAACAGCTGGAACGCCGTGTGGCTTTCCGCCGGGCCATGAAGCGTGCTGTGCAATCTGCACAACGCATGGGTGCCCTGGGTATCAAGATCACCTGTTCCGGCCGTCTCGGCGGTGCTGAAATCGCGCGTGTTGAATGGTATCGTGAAGGACGCGTTCCTTTGCACACATTGCGTGCAGACATTGACTATGGTGTTGCCACAGCCCACACGGCTTACGGCACCAACGGCGTCAAGGTCTGGATCTTCAAAGGCGAGATCATGGAACACGACCCAATGGCGCAAGACCGGCGCTTTACCGAAGCGCAAGAAGGTGGTGGTGGTGGCCAAGGCCATCGTCCACGCCGCGACGCTTGAACCGCCGGGTCCTGAGGAATTTGAATCATGTTACAACCTAAAAAAACAAAATACCGCAAGGCCCACAAGGGCCGCATCCACGGCAAGTCAACAAGCTGCAACACGCTTGATTTTGGCAACTTCGGTTTGAAGGCATTGGAACCACATCGTTTGACCGCGCGCCAAATCGAAGCTGCGCGTCGTGCGCTTGCCCGTGGCATGAAGCGTGCGGGCCGTGTGTGGATCCGCGTGTTCCCTGACGTGCCTGTGTCAAAGAAGCCAGCCGAAGTCCGCATGGGTTCCGGCAAGGGTTCAACGGAATATTGGGCAGCACGCGTCAAACCAGGCCGCGTATTGTTTGAAATCGATGGCGTGCCGCGCAGCGTTGCTGAGGAATCCCTCGGCCTTGCCGCCGCCAAATTGCCCATCAAGACGCGCTTCGTGGCCCGTCTCGGTGAAGCGTAAGGGAGCGTCGTATGATGACAAAGATGAGTGATGTACGCGCCCTGACGAAGGATCAGGTCAAGGATGAAATCCTGAAGCTCCGCAAGGAACAACTGAACCTGCGTTTCCAGCGCGCTTCGGGGCAACTCGAAAAGACGAACCGCATCCGCCAAATCCGCCGTGACATTGCGCGCCTTAAAACCGCGCAAACTGCCACAGCTGCAGCGAAGTAAGAGAGACTTAGAAACATGCCAAAGCGCATTCTGCAGGGTGAGGTCGTCAGCGACAAAAACGACAAAACCATCGTGGTGAAGGTGGAACGCCGCCTCCGCCACCCGGTATTCAAGAAGACAGTGCGTATGTCGAAGAAATATCACGCACATGATGAAAAGAACGAAGCCAAGACTGGCGAGATCGTCCGCATCGAAGAGACACGCCCGCTGTCAAAGCAGAAGCGTTGGACTTTGATCGCCAAAGTCGATCCGTCCAAGGCTTGAAGAATTGAACAGGTGAAACCATGATCCAACAAGAGACAAATCTCGACGTTGCCGACAACTCCGGTGCCCGCCGCGTTCAGTGCATCAAGGTGCTGGGCGGCTCGAAGCGCCGCTATGCATCGGTCGGTGACGTTATCGTCGTGTCCGTCAAGGAAGCAATTCCGCGTGGCCGCGTTAAAAAAGGCGCTGTGATGAAAGCAATCGTCGTGCGCACGGCAAAGGATATTCGTCGCGCCGACGGTTCGGCCATCCGTTTTGACCGCAACGCCGCCGTGCTCATCAACGCACAGGGCGAACCTGACGGTACGCGTATTTTTGGACCGGTTCCCCGCGAACTTCGCGGCAAGAACCAGATGAAAATCATTTCATTGGCACCGGAGGTGCTGTGATGCAGATTGCACAGAAAATCAGGTTGAAGATCAAGAAGGGTGACAAGGTTATTGTCACTGCCGGTCGCGACAAAGGCAAATCGGGTGAAGTGCTCAGCACCATCCCGACGGAAAACCGTGCTGTTGTTTCGGGTATCAATCTTGTGAAGCGCCACACCAAGGCACAGGGTGCTCAAGAAGGTGGCATCATCACGAAGAGCCTGTCGATCCATGTGTCTAATTTGGCATTGAAGGATCCGAAGGACGGCAAAGCAACACGCGTTGGCTACAAGATGGTCGGCGACAAGAAGGTGCGCTTCGCCAAGCGCTCAGGAGAGACAATCGATGGCTGAGGACAAAAAGGCAAAGACAGCGGCTCCGAAGCCAGCTGCGCCTAAGGCTGAGAAAGCCCCGAAGAAATCGGCTGAAAAGTCGGGCGTAGAAAACGCCAACGCTGGTTTGCCGGAGAACTAC
Source organism: Hyphomicrobiales bacterium (assembly GCA_031421835.1). GTDB lineage: Bacteria > Pseudomonadota > Alphaproteobacteria > Rhizobiales > Aestuariivirgaceae > Aestuariivirga. The sequence continues at coordinate 6,106 of JANOPL010000102.1, forward strand.
ACACCGCGGATGCGCAAGCATTACGAGGATGTGGTAAAGCCTGAGCTGATCAAGCAGTTCGGCTACACCAACGTCATGCAGGTTCCGCGCATCACCAAGATTGTGTTGAACATGGGTGTGGGTGAAGCCACACAAGATTCGAAGTTGGTCAACGTGGCTGCTGCGGAATTGGAAAAGATCGCCGGTCAGAAGCCAGTGATCAACAAATCCCGCAAGGCCATTGCACAGTTCAAAATCCGCGAAAATCTCGCAATTGGCACCAAGGTGACGTTGCGCAAGGTTCGCATGTATGAATTCTTGGATCGTTTGATCACGATTGCTCTGCCACGCGTCCGCGACTTCCGCGGCCTGACGGATCGTTCGTTTGACGGTCACGGCAACTTTGCCATGGGCATCAAGGAACACATCATTTTCCCGGAAATTGATTACGACAAGATTGACCGCGTGTGGGGTATGGATGTGATCGTTTGCACATCCGCGAAGACCGATGATGAAGCACGTGCGCTTCTCACCGCCTTCAATTTCCCGTTCCGCAAAAGCCACCGCCAGGCGGCCTAAGGAGAGCGATACAACATGGCAAAAACAAGCTCCATCAACCGCAATGAAAAGCGCCGCAAAATGTCCAAAGGGGCAGATGCAAAGCGCAAGCGCCTGAAGGCGATCATTGCGAAGAAGGACACGCCGATGGAAGAGCGTTTCAGCGCTGTTCTGAAGCTGGCCGAAATGCCGCGGAACTCGGCGAAGGTGCGGGTGCGCAACCGTTGTGAAGTCACCGGTCGTCCGCGCTCGTACTATCGCAAACTCAAGATGTCGCGTATCGCGCTGCGTGAATTCTCCAACCTGGGACTCGTCCCAGGTATGGTCAAGTCCAGCTGGTAAAGAAGGACCAGAATAATGAACATAAACGACCCCGTCGGTGACATGCTGACCCGCATTCGGAATGCGCAGGAGCGTGGCAAGAATAAGGTAGCAGTACCTCCTTCTCGCCTGCGTGAGCGCGTTTTGGAAGTTCTCCACAAAGAAGGTTTCATTCGTGGTTTCACCACCATCGAGAAGGACGGAAAGTCTGAACTCGAAGTCGAATTGAAGTACTTCGATGGTGCGCCGGTGATCAAGGAAGTTCAACGCGTATCAAAGCCCGGCCGTCGCGTTTACGCTTCGGTTGCAACCCTGCCTTCCGTTTACAACGGCTTGGGCATTGCCATTCTGTCAACACCCAAGGGTGTGATGACCGATGCTGATGCGCGCGCTGCGAACGTTGGCGGCGAAGTGCTCTGCACGGTATTCTGAGGTAGATCATGTCCCGTATTGGCAAAAAAGCAGTTCCAGTTCCCGCCGGTGTTACAGTCTCAGTCAATGGTCAGACCGTTGCCGTGAAGGGCCCGAAGGGTGAACTCAAGGAAGTTCTGAACGAGCAAGTGCTCGTGAAGATGCAAGAAGATGGCGTCAAGGTTGATCCGATCAACCAGACAAAGTTGGCCCGCTCGTCCTGGGGCATGTCGCGCACACTGGTTGCGAACATGGTGAAGGGTGTCACCGACGGCTATACCAAGTCGCTTGAAATCAACGGTGTTGGTTATCGTGCCGCACTCGAAGGCAAGGTTTTGAAGTTAAACCTTGGCTACAGCCACGATGTGAACTATCCCGTGCCAGATGGCATTGACATCAAGACGCCGAAGCCCACGGAAATCGTGATCTCCGGCATCGACAAACAGCGTGTTGGACAAGTGGCCGCTGAAATTCGTGAATGGCGTGGACCTGAACCCTACAAGGGCAAAGGCATCAAGTACGCCGGTGAAACCATCTTCCGCAAGGAAGGGAAGAAGAAGTAAGGGCCCAGATCATGACAAAAGGCACGGCAACAGCCCTGCGCAAAGTGCGTGTACGCAAAACGCTGGCAAAGCGTTTGAATGGTCGTCCACGGCTTTCGATTTTTCGTTCGGGCGAGAATATCTATGCCCAGATCATCGACGACACCAAGGGTGTAACGATGGCCGCGGCGTCTTCAATCGAGAAGGACCTCAAGGGTTCCCTCAAGACTGGCGCTGACGTTGCTGCAGCCACTGCCGTTGGCAAGCTGGTGGCAGAACGCGCCGTCAAGGCCGGTATCAAGGACGTTGTCTTTGATCGTGGCAGCTACATTTATCATGGGCGTGTAAAAGCGCTCGCCGACGCCGCCCGTGCGGGCGGTTTGAACTTCTAAGGCAGAAAAGCACATGGCAAAAGAACGTGCAGAACGCGGTGAACGCAAAGACCGTGGTGGTAACAGGGACGCTGACAAGGCGGATTCTGAATTCATCGACAAGTTGGTTCACATCAACCGCGTCGCCAAGGTGGTGAAGGGCGGCAAGCGCTTTGGTTTCGCTGCCCTTGTGGTTGTTGGCGATCAAAAAGGTCGCGTTGGTTTTGGCCACGGCAAGGCACGTGAAGTGCCTGAAGCAGTGCGCAAGGCAACGGAAGCTGCAAAGCGCACGCTGATCCGCGTGCCATTGCGTGAAGGCCGTACCTTGCACCACGACATCGATGGTCGCTGGGGTGCTGGCAAAGTGACGTTGCGTGCTGCCCCTCCAGGCACAGGCATCATTGCCGGTGGTCCAATGCGTGCTGTGTTTGAATCCGTCGGCATGGCTGACGTTGTGGCAAAGTCGAAGGGTTCATCGAACCCCTACAACATGGTTCGCGCCACGTTCGACGCATTGAAGCATCAAACGTCGCCGCGCTCGGTTGCAAACCGCCGTGGCAAAAAAGTCAGCGATGTGTTGCGCCGCTCCGGCGATGCAGCAGCCGTTGCAGAATAAGACAGGATTGATTGATCATGGCCCATAAAACAGTCACCGTGAAACAGGTTGCCAGTCCGCAGCGTCGTCCGGCGGATCAACGTCAGACGTTGATTGGCCTTGGCCTGAACAAGATGCACCGCACGTCCACTCTTGCCGATTCACCTGCCGTGCGTGGGATGATTGCGAAGGTGGCCCACCTCATTCAGGTGGTTGAATAAGGAACTATAGTTATGAAACTCAATCAAATCAGCGACAATGCCGGTGCCCGCAAAGAGCGAACACGTGTTGGTCGTGGTATCGGTTCGGGCCTGGGCAAAACCGCAGGCCGTGGTGGCAAGGGTCAAACCGCGCGTAAGGGCGGTGCCAAGGCTGGCTTTGAAGGCGGTCAGATGCCCATCTACCGTCGTTTGCCAAAGCGCGGCTTCAAGAAGCACAACCCCGTTCCCTACAATGAAGTCAATCTCGCCCGCGTTCAGGTTGCAATCGAATCCAAGAGGTTGGACGGCGGTGCAACCATTACAGCAGCTGCCCTGCATGCTGCAGGTGTGATCACGAAGCTGGCCTCCGGTGGCGTGCGCTTGATCGGCACGGAAAAGTTCTCGGCCAAGCTGTCGTTCGAAGTCTATCATGCTTCGAAAGGCGCTGTTGCCGCCATTGAAAAGGCAGGCGGCAGCGTTAAAATGACGAAGCCTGTTGAAGAGCCTAAGAAGGCTTGATGAGCTTAAACCCGATCCCCACATGTGGGGGCCGGGCTTACGAAACAAGGTATTGAAATGGCATCAGCTGCTGAACAACTCGCCGCAAATCTGAGCTTCAGTGCTCTGGCCAATTCAGAAGAACTCAAAAAGCGCATCTGGTTCACGCTGGGTGCGCTTATTGTTTATCGTCTTGGCACCTACATCCCCATTCCCGGTATCAACTCAATCGCGCTCGAACAATTTGCCACGCAAAATTCGACGGGCATTTTGGGCTGGGTGAATGGTCTGGCAGGTGGTGCACTTGGGCGTATGGCGATTTTTGCGCTGAACATCATGCCTTACATCTCGGCATCGATTATCATGCAGTTGATGACAACTGTCTCACCAACACTCGAAGCCCTCAAGAAAGAGGGTGAGTCGGGCCGGAAGAAAATCAACCAATACACGCGCTATGGCACGGTGTTTCTGGCAGCCATTCAGGCTTACGGCATTGGCATCGGTTTACAGGGGCAGGGTGGTATCGTTACCAATCCGGGGCCGTTCTTTTTAGCTTCCACTGTCATCACCTTGACCGGCGGCACTTTGTTCCTGATGTGGCTGGGTGAACAAATCACCTCACGCGGCATTGGCAATGGCATTTCACTTATCATATTTGCAGGCATCGTCGCGGGCTTGCCGTCGGGTGTTGCAGCTTTGCTAGAGCTTGGTCGCACCGGCCAAATGAGTGTATTCACAATACTTGGCATTCTGCTCTTGGCCTTTGCCGTAATTGCCTTCATCGTATTGTTTGAACGAGCGCAAAGGCGCCTGTTGATTCAATATCCAAAGCGGCAAGTAGGCATGAAAATGTCTCAGGCTGAAAGCAGCCATATGCCGCTGAAGCTCAACACAGCTGGTGTTATTCCGCCGATTTTTGCATCATCACTTCTGCTGCTGCCCATTACGGTTGCGAATTTCAGTGCGGGCCAAGGGCCTGATTGGCTGAACAGTTTGACCGCCATGTTGGGCCACGGACAGCCCTTGTTCCTGCTGTTCTATGCGGCTCTTATCGTGTTCTTCTGTTTCTTCTATACGTCGATTCAGTTCAACCCGAAGGAAACCGCGGAGAACCTGAAAAAGTCGAACGGCTTTATTCTGGGCATCCGTCCGGGCGAAAAGACGGCTGAATACATTGATTGGATTTTGACGCGCATCACGGTTATCGGCGCTGCTTACCTGGTTGTGGTGTGTCTGCTGCCTGAACTGCTTGTGGGTTATTCTGGCATTCCGTTCTACTTCGGCGGTACATCGCTGTTGATTGTTGTGTCGGTCACACTCGATACGGTTGCCCAGTTGCAGGGTCACATGCTGGCGCAGCAATATGGCAAACTGCTTCAAAAAGCTTCGCTGCGGAGCGGCAAGAAATGAACTTGATCCTGCTGGGGCCTCCGGGTGCTGGTAAGGGCACCCAAGCAAAGATTCTTGAAGAGACGCGCGGCCTGAAGCAGCTGTCGACGGGAGACATGCTGCGGACGGCAATTGCTGCAGGAACTGATGTTGGTTTGAAAGCCAAAGCCATCATGGATCGTGGTGATCTCGTATCAGACGACGTGATCCTCGGAATCGTTGGAGAACGCATGGCAAAGCCAGACGTTTCCAAGGGCGTTGTGTTTGACGGTTTTCCGCGCACGCCCGCCCAGGCGGCCGCACTGGATAAAATGCTTGCATCTTCTGCACAAAAGCTGCATGCGGTCATCGAAATGAAAGTGGACGACGATGAACTTGTCGCCCGCATTTCTGGACGTTTTACCTGCAAGTCTTGTGGCAAAGGTTATCATGACCAATTTGCCCCAACCAAGACCGAAGGAACCTGTGATTCTTGCGGTGGACACGAATTTGTTCGCCGTCCGGATGACAACGCTAAGACGGTTCGTGACCGTCTGACCGTTTACAACACGCAGACCGCCCCCCTGGTGGACTATTACCGGGAAACGGGGACGTTGCATGTGGTGGACGGCATGGCCGAGATTGCCGCTGTTACGCGATCGATCGGGGCTGTGCTGGATAAGTTGGCATAAGTTTACCCGCACCCGGCCGAAAGGCCGCTCAGTGTGAAACAGGTAAATTTCCAACACATCGGGAGGTGCTTGACGCACCATGCTGATTTTGTGTTTCCCAGGGTTGACGCGGTTGCGATTCACCCCTAAGGACGGCACATTCTCAGTCTCACGCAGGCCAGCTTAGAGGGAAACCCTCTCCAAGCGCGGCCTTGATCGTTTGGGAAAAGGGCTTTGCGCTCAATTTCCTGAGACAAGAACGTGGGCAAGTGCCCTTGAATGAATTGGAGACAAACCGTGGCCCGTATTGCTGGCGTCAATATTCCGACAAACAAGCGCGTTGAAATCGCGCTCCGCTACATTTACGGCATTGGTCCGGTGAATGCAAAAATCATCTGCAACGAAGTGAAAATTCCTGATGCCAAGCGCGTCAATGAATTGTCTGACGCTGAAGTTTTGGCCATCCGCGAAATCATTGACCGCGATTACGTCGTGGAAGGTGACCTTCGCCGCGAAGTGTCGATCAACATCAAGCGTTTGCAAGATCTCGGTTGCTACCGCGGCATGCGCCATCGCAAAGGCCTTCCGGTTCGTGGTCAGCGCACCCATACAAACGCCCGTACCCGCAAGGGCCCTGCCAAGCCAATCGCTGGCAAGAAGAAATAAGGAATTCAAAGAATGGCTAAAGAAGCTGCTGGCCGCGGTAAGCGGAAGGAACGCAAGAACGTCTCGTCAGGCGTTGTGCATGTGAATTCGTCTTTCAACAATACCATGATCACCATCACCGACGTACAGGGCAACACCATTGCCTGGGCATCGGCTGGAAAATTGGGTTTCAAAGGTTCGCGTAAATCGACACCTTATGCTGCACAGGTTGCGGGTGAGCAAGTGGCCAAGGCTGCCATGGAACATGGCATGCGCACAGTGGAAGTTGAAGTTTGTGGCCCGGGTTCAGGTCGTGAATCAGCGCTTCGCTCTTTGCAGGCTGCTGGTCTTCAAGTCACATCGATCCGTGACGTGACACCGATTGCCCATAACGGCTGTCGCCCACCAAAGCGTCGCCGCGTCTAACGCGTTCGTTTGACCAGCGCGGCTGAGTTTAGCTGCGATGGTGCTGTTTGAAATTAGAAAGTGGACAGGGACACCTGTCCGGAGGCACACGGGAACATGAACATGCAGGTCAATCAAAAGAACTGGCAAGAACTGATCCGTCCCAGCAAGATCGACATCCAGTCGGGCAAGGACAAGCGTCGCGTTGCGACAGTGGTTGCGGAACCACTGGAGCGCGGTTTTGGTACTACACTGGGCAACGCGCTGCGCCGCATTTTGCTCTCGTCACTTCAAGGTGCAGCAGTAACCTCGGTTCACATCGATGGCGTGTTGCATGAGTTCTCGTCAATCGCCGGTGTGCGTGAGGACGTGACCGACATCATTCTGAACATCAAGGAAATTTCCTTTGCGATGCATGCTGACGGCCCGAAGCGCCTGAGCTTGCGCAAAGAGGGTCCCGGTGTTGTGCGTGCAGGCGATATTGCACAAACCGCTGATGTTCAAATTCTGAACCCTGAACACGTCATCTGCACGTTGGACCAGGGTGCTGAAGTGCGCATGGAATTTACAATCAATAACGGCAAGGGCTATGTTCCTGCCGAAAAGAACCGTCCGGAAGATGCGCCAATCGGCCTGATCCCGGTTGACTCGATTTACTCGCCGGTTCGCAAAGTGTCGTATCGTGTGGAAGCCACACGCGAAGGCCAGGTGCTGGATTATGACAAGCTGATCATGACCGTCGAAACCAACGGTGCGGTCACGCCAGATGATGCCGTGGCTTATGCCGCGCGCATTCTGCAGGATCAGATTTCTGTGTTTATCAACTTCTCTGAACCTGTTCAGCACGTTGTTGAAGAGCACCGTTCGGAACTGCCGTTCAATGCCGCTCTCCTCAAGAAAGTGGACGAGTTGGAATTGTCGGTGCGCTCTGCCAACTGCTTGAAGAACGACAACATCGTTTATATCGGCGATCTGATCCAAAAGACCGAAGCCGAGATGCTGCGTACGCCGAACTTCGGCCGCAAGTCGCTCAACGAAATCAAGGAAGTGCTGGCGCAAATGGGCCTGCACCTTGGCATGGAAGTGGCCAACTGGCCGCCAGAAAATATCGACGAGCTCGCCAAGAAGCTCGAGTCACATTACTGAGATATATGAGTTAGGAGATAGATCATGCATCATGGATTTCGCGGACGCCGCCTGAACCGTTCATCGGCCCATCGCAAGTCGATGTTCGCAAACATGTCGGCTTCGCTCATCAAGCACGAGCAAATTGTCACAACTTTGCCAAAGGCAAAGGATTTGCGCCCCATCGTTGAAAAGTTGATCACGCTTGCCAAGAAGGGCGATTTGCATGCCCGTCGTCAGGCCATTTCCCAAATCAAGGATCTGGACCAGGTGAAGAAGTTGTTTGACGTGCTTGCAGCCCGTTACAAGGACCGTCATGGCGGCTACATCCGCATCATGAAAGCTGGCTTCCGCATGGGCGACAACGCGCCTGTGGCTGTTATCGAATTCGTTGACCGTGACGTTAATGAAAAGGGTAAAGATTCAGGCCCGAAGCAAGGCAAGGAAGCTGAAGCCGTAGCGGCATAATCCTGCAAACTGAGGTTTGAAAAAGGCGGGTCCAACGGGCCTGCTTTTTACTGGTTTTTGAGTTCTGCCAAAACCAAACCGATTGTGGCCCCCCATTGCGTCATTCCCGCGTGCGCAAAAATGGCGGTCGTCAATAAATTAAGATTTCAACAGTCCAGCCTTTTGCAACGCATCCTTAATCGTGCGTTCGGTGAAATTGCCGGAATCATGCTTTGGAAGATTTGACAATTCAGCATGAGGTCTCCGACTCGAAGGTTTGCGCTGATACGCAACATGTTTCCCCTGAGGCTCCAGCAATTCCCCAACCAACACCCTTTCAGCCAGCCCCCATTGTTCGGCCATGACATGGCTTGAAGAAATTCCCGCCTCCAGCACAAAAGGTGCAGCACTGCCAAAGGCATATGTCCCCGTGCCGTCAATCGGTGCACCATGACCCATGCTTTCAACCAAAAACTGCTGAACAACAACAGCCCCAGAAGCGTCGCGCCATTCGCGGGACGACTGGAGTAACTCTGCTTCATCCTCGTCAAGCCCGTGAACATCAAGCCATTGCCGGCAAAGTTCATCGCCATTCATCGGCACAACCGTCTTGTCGGCAGATCCATGCCAGATCGCCACAGGCGGCCAACGCCCTGCGTGGCCTGAGGCCTCTCTAATTTTGTCGCCCAAGAGTTTCGCGTCAGATCGCTGTGGTCGATGCATGGCTGCGAAAGCCGATTGCACGTTGTGGGCCGAAGCATATGGCAGTCCGGCAACAATTGATCCTCCTGCAAACAGTTCAGGATATGACGCCAGCATTGCACAGGCCATGGCACCCCCCGCCGAAAGACCTGTAATATAAACCAAGGGTTTCTCGCTGTCAGTCTTGCCCATATGGCGGATCATGCTGTGGATTGAGTGGCATTCGCCTCCAGTTCGCGCAATATCCTCCGGCAAAAACCAGTTAAAACATCCATTGATATTGTTCTGCCGCGTTTGTTGCGGACAAAGTAGCCGAAAGCAGTAACGGTCAGCCAATTCACGCCATCCTACATGACTCGCATAGCCCGCTGCCGTTTGGGTGCAGCCGTGCAGCACGACAACCACCGCTGCGTGTGCAGGGATGTTTGGTGGCGTATAGCTCAGCATTTGCAGCTGGCCGGGATTTTCGCCGAACACTGTTGTTTCTTTCAGCCACCCTTTACGCTCCAGACCACTTGCCTGATTGCCCTTCGAACGACCCGGCAAAGCGGCGAAGTCTTTCTTGAGTCCATCGAGATTTTTCAGAGTCATTTTGAAAGGTTTCATGTTGGCCTCCTTGGATTTCCTGAGTGACCTTAACCCATCAAGCTGACCAATGTTGCAGTACAGCATATTTTTTTGCAGTGCACAATTTTCACGGTTTATGTTGGTTGGGCGCCGGAACCAAAGTCACTGCATGACGTTTGAGTTGAAAGCCAACTGAAAGTTTCATCTCATGATCCGCATTATTGCTGCCAGCGCAGCGTTCTTTGCAATGTTATCGCCGACTGTTGAAGCAGCACCAAATACGTTTTTTAGCAACCTTTCGGGAAGCTGGTCTGGCTCAGGCGAAGCATATGTCACGAAATTTGGTGACATATCAGCGAATTGCCAAGTGGCCATCACCGGAGCAGCGACCAAGGTTAACATGAATGGCAGCTGTGGCAAGCTGGTGTTTCGCCAAGCCTTGGGCCTCTCCATCCGCAACGCGGAGGGCAACAAATATGTCGGTACATATACTGGTTCACGAACAGGGCCCGCCACACTGACTGGCACGTTGCGGGGTAATCGTCTGGTCATGACAATCAAGTGGGGTGGACTTGTGAACGGTGATCGAACCGCACAGATGGTTTTGGAACGCACGGGGCCAGACTCGTTCGCACAAACTGTCAACGACAAGGTTGCAGGTGTTAATCGCAGTACTTCCCGGTTCGTTTTCAAACGCCGTTAAATTTAAATAAATCACACTGTTGCTGTTAGAGACGCGAGCGCTGAAAGAGCTGCTGAACACGTCATACTGATCACAGCCTGAAATTGGCCTGATTCCGATTTCACCATTCATTCTGATAGAATGTTGAACATCAGAATCAGGGATTTTCGCATGACAGTTACTTCTCCCGTGCAATTGGTTTCTCGTGCGGGCATTCGCGCCAGTGAAGATGACAAGGCCCGGTTGGCGCGAGAAGGATGGGCTGGCTGGGTGGCATCACAATTGTCCATGCCCGCTGAAGATAATGCAGCAGTCATTGGAGCGATCAACGAAGCGGCTTTGAAAATTGAGTATGAGGCAGGCGATGGGTATTCCGCGCTGAATGAAGACCGAGCACTGACACTGTTGCGCAAGCCCACGCGGGAACTTTGGCATCTTGTCGATTGGCAAAAGAAAATGTCTTACGCCGAACGGGTGCGGCCCGCCGATGAATTGATAGCAGCCACGCATATTCGCGCGACGTTGGCTGACGCACAATTGCGTGAAAGTGTCGTCGATTTCTGGCGCGACCATTTCGCTGTTAATCGTGATTCAATTGAAGATGTGGCGATCGCACTGCCGACATATGAGCAAGATGTGTTGAGGGTGCATGCACTCGGAAATTTCCGCGAGATGTTGGAAGCCGTGGCTTCGTCAACCGCGATGTTGGCTTATTTGAACAATGCCTCCAGCAAAGCTTCACCTGCAAATGAAAATTATGCCCGCGAGTTGATGGAGCTGCATGGACTTGGTGCTGATGCTTACCTGCATGCGGTTTTCGACAAATGGCGTGAAGTGCCAGGCGCACTTGAGGGAAAACCACGAGGCTTCATTGATCAGGACGTTTATGAAGCGGCGCGCGCGTTTACGGGGTGGACCTATGGCGGTGGCCAGTGGATCAGTGAAGGCAACACATTGCCAATGACGGGCGAATTTTTGTACACGGATGCCTGGCACGACCCTTACCAGAAACGTGTGCTGGGTGTGGAGTTTGAATCACATGCAGGGCCGTTGGTAGACGGACGCAAAGTGCTTGATCTCGTCGCCTTTCACCCCGCCACGGCGCGCGCTGTGAGCAAGCGCCTGTGCCGACGCTTCGTTTCTGACGCACCGACTGTTGGGTTGATTGAGGCTGCGGCAAAGGTGTTTACCGCGCATCAAAAATCCAAAGATCAATTGGTAAAGGTCATTGAATTCATACTTCTGTCTGAAGAATTTCAACAGGCCGAGCCACGCTTGCAACGGCCGCTGTTCTTATTTGCGTCGCTTCAACGCAGTGCTGACGTGGTGCTGCCACCTTCACGTGATGACGTGTGGTTGCTGGATGGCATGGGGCATCAGTTGTATAAATGGCCATCTCCTTCGGGCCATCCTCTGTCATCACGATATTGGCAATCACCCGGTTTTCTGGTGCGGCGTTGGCGCGGCATGGCGGATATCTGGTCCAAAATCATGGCGCAAAAGCCTCAATCACAATGGCCCGATATTGCGGGCTTTGCTCAGACATGGACGAAGCGTTTGGGACTTGGCGAGGACCACCAAACCAGCGTTTCGAATTTGCTCCGAAAAGAACATGGCGTCGACGACAGGGCCATGACCTTCGCCGAGAGCGAGCGTTGGGGCACAAGTCACGCGCTCGCCACGCTCACTGCTTCACCCGCTTATCAATCGGTGTAATGATCATGTTCAACCGTCGTCAATTCCTATCCGTCGCCGCCGCTGCAACGCTTCCTCAATTCAGTGTGAAATGGGCGAGGGCGGAAGCCCCGGTGGATCGTTCGCTCGTCGTCGTGTTTTTGCGCGGCGGCATGGACTCGCTCAATCTGCTCGCACCTGTTGATGACAGGTTCTACATCACCTCGCGACCGCCTGCTTTGCGCGTGGCTGCCACGGGAGACAGCAGAGGGCTTTCAATTGGCGATGTGGGCGGTGGGACCGAGTTGTTGTTGAATGCTGCTGCCAAACCGTTGCACCAGCTCTGGTCGAAGAAACAATTGGCTTTGATCCCCGCGTCCGGCCTGCACAACGCCACGCGCAGTCATTTTCAGGCTATGGATTTGATTGAACGTGGCGTCAGTACCGATGCTTTCAATCTGCCCCGTGAGGGATGGTTGACACGGCTTGTTGACGGCCTTGGCCACACGCTTCCCGGGTCCACCCTCAGCATGGGTGGTGCGATGCCACAATCGCTGTCTTTGTGCGAATCCGCGCTGCCCATCAGTGATGTGTGGGATGTGGACTGGATGCCATCTGACAACGTTCGCGACCTGCTGTTGAAAATGCACAGCGGTGATTCAGCACTGGATCGCGCCAGTCGCCAAGCCATCGAAGCCACCGGGCAACTGGCGCGGAAGTTGGATCGCAACGATACAAAGCAACCAACACTGCGCGAGTTGCCAAGGGGCATCAGCTACCCCGACCACGATTTTGGCAACAAGCTGCGCTTCCTTGCCGAGATGATGCGGGTCAATCCCGATGTACAACTCGCAACTGCTGACCTGGATGGGTGGGACATGCATGACAACCAGCAGGGACAATTCGCGCCATTGGCAGGCACGATGGCGGCAAGCTTGCTGGCGTTTCATGACCACTTGGACGCCATTGGTCGCCCAACCACCATTGTGGTGATGAGCGAATTCGGCCGTCGCATCAAAGCCAATGAAAGCGGCGGAACTGACCATGGCCACGGCGGCCTGATGATGGTGTTGGGTGATGGCGTCAATGGCGGTCAGAACTTCGGCAGGTGGCCCGGGCTTGCAGCGAAACAACTCGACCAAGGCATGGACCTTGCTGTTACAACCGACTTCCGTGATGTGTTGGCTTCCGTGCTGGTGAAGCACGGCGCAGGCAACGCGTTGTCATCCGTGTTTCCGGATTATGAGGCGAACGTGTTGCAGGGGTTGTTCGGGGGGTAGATGAATGTGCAGCATCATTTTCGAATTGGCATCACCGCACTTGTTGCGGTGATCCATTGAAGCGCATGCGGAGCGCCTAAGCGTGCGCTTGTGAGACTGTAAATGCTGAAAAATGGATTGCCGGAACAAGTCCGGCAATGACAGTTTTAAATAGCTGTTCTCAGAAGTGGTCGTTAGAGTTTTCACATCTCCAGAACCCGGTCCACTGCCACAACTTCATGTTTGCCGTAACCGTTGAAACGTGTGGCCGTTGCAAGCCCGTAGGCTCCCAGTGTGCCGAATTCGATGAAGTCACCTTCCTTGATGCCTTGGTACAGGTCTAACCGATGTGGCAGCACGTCCAGTGGATCGCAGGTGGGGCCGAAGACTTTGTAGGACTTGGCAACGCCTTCCAGTTCCTTGCCATCGCGCATCAGGCGATAGGGTGGCTTCAAGTCGGGCACTTGCATGTATTCCATCAGGCCGCCGTAAACGCCGTCGCTGATAAAGATGTCATCGCCATCAGTGCACACCAGTTTCACTTGCACCAGCAAACTCATGCAGGTGGCGACAATGCCGCGACCTGGTTCACATTCGAGGGCAGGGTGATCGGCACCGAAAGCTTTGGTTACAGCTTGGTCAATGGCGCGGAAAAACACTTCTGGTTCCGGGGCTGTTGACAGTTCGTAGTTGGCTGGAAAACCACCGCCAACATTCAGTGTACGGACGTTTACACCGGCATTCTTGGCAATGCGGGCCGCGGCTTCAATGTGGCGCACATAAACCTGCGGTTCCTTGCTTTGAGAGCCGGGGTGAAAGGTCAAAACCGGTTGGTAGCCGGCGGCAACTGTTTGCTGCAACAATTCAATGCAGATGTGTTCAGGTGCCCCAAATTTGCTGGAAAAATCATGGACAGACGAACCACGGTCACGCGGCAAAACCAGACGTACCGCCAATTCAACAGTGTCGTCTTTGCCAACCACGTCAACGATTTTTTCGACTTCTTCCCGGCAATCCACTGCAAAGCGTCGGCAGCCATAGACTTCATAGGCTTCTTTGATTTCGCGGCGGGATTTGACGGGGTTGTGGTAGTGGAAGTGCGCCAATTTGGAAACAGCATGCACAGCTGCCATTTCATGCACCGACGCCACATCCCAATGTTCAACACCGGCTTTTGTCAATGTTGCGATTACTTCGGCTGAAGGGTTGCACTTCACCGCATAGGATACCGTGCCTGGAAAATGATCGAGGAATTGACGCGCGCGCGATGTCAGCTCATGGGCAGAAAACAGAAACACACCTTCCTCTGGGGTCATGGCTTTTGCCACTGCGGCAGCGTCGACAAATTGCGTGGTTTGGGCCGGATGCTGGAGAATGGTGGCGGTCATGGGTCGCTCCTCACTGAGTCGCACACAAGATGCGGAAAAACTCTAACAATTGTAAGACTGCAAACTGTTGCTGTGAGTCGGATTTTCCGTCATTATGACGACGCAATCGGCGGAGTGAACATGTCTGACAAGGATGACGAACTGCTTGGCCTGTTAAGATTGGACGCGCGCCAGCCCGTGGCATCCCTTGCCAGAAAGCTGGGCGTGTCCCGCACGACGGTGCAGGATCGGTTGAAGCGGCTTGAGGAAACCGGTGTGATTGCAGGTTATGCGGTGAAACTTGGCAAGTCTGCAAAGCTGCCTGGCATTTCAGCGCTGGTCACGCTTGGCGTGGAACCGCGCCAACAAATTGACGTCGCGCGCACCATTTCGACTTACCCGCAGGTTGAAACCCTTCATACCGTCAGTGGCAAGTTTGACCTTGTGGCCGTTGTGAAAACCCCCACATCAGAAGACATGGACAAGTTGATTGATAAAATCGGCATGCTGAGAGGCGTCAATGACATTGAAACAGCCGTCATCTTGTCAACCAAATTGGATCGCAGGTAAGGCTGTAGCCAGAGGAGTGATTTGCATGCTGCGATATTTAGTGGTTCTCGCTTTATTGGTCGGAACGCCAACATTGTTGCTCGCAGAAACCGCTGTGCCGCAAGGCCGTGGTCAAGTGCAGCTGAGTTTTGCGCCGATTGTGAAGCGAACAGCACCGGCCGTGGTGAACGTCTATGCCAAGCGCATCGAGAAGCAGCAGGATAGCGGCTTGTTGTCCGACCCGTTCTTCCGCCGCTTCTTTGGTGAGGATGGAAACTTTGGCCGTCCGCGTGAGCGCGTCGCTAACTCTTTGGGCTCCGGCGTGATAGTTGACAGCACAGGTTACATCGTCACCAACAATCATGTGATTGCCAATGGTTCTGATATCCGTGTTGTGTTGTCTGATCGACGTGAGTTTGAGGCGAAGTTGTTGCTTGCTGACGAACGCACCGATTTGGCGGTTCTGAAAATCGATGCTGGTGATGAAGATTTGCCGACTGTGCTGCTGGCTGATTCCGATGATCTGGAAGTTGGAGATCTGGTACTCGCCATTGGTAATCCGTTTGGTGTTGGCCAAACAGTGACGAGCGGGATTGTGTCAGCCCTTGCGCGAACGCAGGTTGGCATCACCGACTATCAATTTTTTATTCAGACAGATGCTGCCATCAACCCCGGCAATTCCGGTGGTGCGCTGGTGGACATGAACGGCGCCCTGGTCGGCATCAACACTGCCATCTTCTCCCGTTCTGGCGGTTCGATTGGCATCGGGTTTTCCATTCCTTCAAACATGGTCAACACGGTTGTCGACACCGCCAAGACCGGGTCATCGAAAATCAAACGGCCTTGGCTTGGTGTTGAGCTACAGGATGTCACGCCCGATGTGGCGGACAGTTTGGGCTTTGCCCGACCCGAGGGAACATTGATCGTCAAGCTGCACCCTCAAAGCCCGCTGTTGGCAGCGGGGTTGAGACGAGGGGATGTGATTGTGGCCTTGGACGACAAAGCCATCGAAGGCAGCCAGGAACTCGGGTTTCGGGTCGGAACTGCACGGATTGGTGAAACCCGAATTCTTGAATATCGGCGCGGTGACAAAACCCTTGAAAGTCGTTTCAGATTGATTGCAGCACCCGAAACGGTGCCGCGCGATGAGACGTTGCTCGACAGTAAATCACCTCTCGCGGGATTGCTCGTGGGCAATCTTTCACCTGCCGTGTCCGAAGACATTGGCTTTGCCGCTGAAGCCACAGGCGTGGTTGTGATGGAGGTCAGAGACCCTTTGGCCGCCCGCCTCTTCAAAAAAGGTGACGTGCTTTACGAGGTCAATGGCGTTGAAATCCTGACTGTTGCGGACCTGATTGAAAGCACGAGAACACCACAGCGTCGCTGGGAGATTGGTGTTCAACGCGACAACCGCAAACTGCGTTTGAAATTCCGTGAATGACATCGCTTTTTGAAGCTGGTGGTTTGACGTCTGAAGGCCCGCGCCCGCTGGCAGATAAACTGCGCCCGCAGCGGCTGGAAGACGTGGTGGGGCAAGACCATCTCGTCGGCCCCGAGGGCACTTTGACGCGCATGCTCGCTTCGGGCCGCATACCCTCTCTGATTTTTTGGGGGCCGCCGGGAACGGGCAAAACCACAATGGCCCGTTTGCTGGCAGGGGCGACGGGTTTGGTGTTCGAGCAAATGTCAGCGATTTTCTCCGGTGTTGCCGATTTGAAAAAGGCTTTCGAGCAGGCTCGCATGCGGCGGGAGCAAGGGCGGGCAACATTGTTGTTCGTCGATGAAATTCACCGCTTCAACAAATCCCAACAGGACTCGTTTTTGCCATTTGTCGAAAATGGCACCATCACGCTGGTGGGGGCCACAACGGAAAACCCATCCTTTGAACTCAATGGCGCGTTGTTATCACGCTGTCAGGTTTTGGTGTTGAACCGCTTGGATGAAGACGCGCTGGCCGCATTGATTGCGCGGGCCGAACTGTTTGAACGCCGCCCGCTTCCGGTGTCAACCGAAGCAAAAGCCGCTCTGCTCGGCATGGCCGATGGTGATGGCCGCTATTTCCTCAACCTCGTCGAAGAAGTGTTCGCGGGCGTACCTGAGGGCGCTGAGGACATCTCGCCGGAAGCGCTTGGCAAATTGGTGGCAAAGCGCCTGCCGCTCTACGACAAGGCCAATGACGGGCACTACAATCTCATTTCGGCGCTTCATAAGTCGGTGCGTGGCTCTGACCCAGATGCGGCGTTGTATTATTTGGCGCGTATGCTGACAGCGGGGGAAGACCCGTTGTTTTTGGTGAGGCGTTTGGTGCGGATGGCAGTTGAAGACGTGGGGCTCGCTGATCCTGAGGCGTTGAAACAGGCGCTGGCCGCCAAGGATACGTATGACTTTTTGGGTTCACCTGAAGGCGAGTTGGCGCTGGCGCAGGCCACTGTCTACATCGCAACAGCACCCAAATCGAATGCGGTGTACAAGGCCTATAAGGCGGCAATGACGAAGGCCGGCGAAACCGGGTCGTTGATGCCGCCAAAGACGATCCTGAATGCGCCGACAAAGTTGATGAAGAGCCAGGAATATGGGTCGGGTTATCGCTATGATCACGACGAACGGGATGCGTTTTCCGGCCAGAATTATTTCCCCGATGCGATGGTGCGGCAAAAATTTTATCATCCCGTCGAGCGCGGCTTTGAACGGGATTTGGCCAAGCGGCTGGAGTATTGGGAACGCTTGCGCAAAGAGCGTCAGACATGAAAAAGGGCCAGTTTCCCGGCCCTATATCTTATTTGCGGGTTGCGTCGATACTGAATGGGCCAGCGCCAGCGGTGGCAAGCCACAGGAACACAAAACTGAACATGATTGCCAACTCACCGCCATTGACAATGGGGAAAAACCCTTGGCCCGCGTGGGCCATGAAATAGGCAACTGCCATCATGCCGGATAACACAAAAGCCGTGGTACGGGTAAACAAGCCAATGATGATCAAGATGCCACCAATCAATTCCAGCAAGCCAACAAAGCCCATGAAGGACGCGATTGGCACACCGTCTTTGAAATACTCAGTGAGAGGAAATTTGAAAAGTTTGGTGGTGCCGTGTTCCAAGAACAGCAGACCCGTCATGATGCGAAGTGCGGCATGGGTGTAGCCTTGCCATGAAGTGGGAAGAATTCCGTTTAACATTCAAGCGTCCATAATTAGAGTTCTGATCGTGCGGAGCCGCACGGCTTTCATTCTAACAGTACGCTTAATCTGTTACAATAAAAATCACATTAAAATGCTGTATGCAAATTCAGGCAGCAATCGCCGCGCTTTTTGACAACATTTTGCGGATGTGTATCAGATCAGTTTCAGTGCATTCAATGCGCTCGACAAAAAGACCGAATGGACCCCTGATCAGTTTGATTTTTTGGCGGCCTGCGTGATCGCGCCCGACCAACATTTTTGCACCGCCACGGACAATACTACAAATACGTTTACGCTCGGACTCTGACAACATACTCACACCTAACCTGTTAAGCACTCTCGCCGCCCAAGTATTTGTTACACTTATTTCAGTAAAATTTCAACTCATTTTGGTTCAAATCTGTGATGCATTTCTGGAAACTCCGGTGGTTCATCATCAATTGAGTGCGACATGGCGCTTGCCCTCTCAACTTTTGCCACATTCGTTGCTATATGGGGGCATGGCCAAAGCACCAACCAAACACGACGATGACAGCAACACGGGCGTACTCACGCGCACCAAACCCAAAACGAAGAAACCTTCGCTTTACAAGGTGTTGTTGCTGAATGATGATTATACACCCATGGAATTTGTGGTCTTCGTTCTCGAGCAGTTTTTCTCGAAGAATCGCGAAGATGCCTACACCATCATGCTGCATGTGCATCAAAAAGGTGTCGGGGTCTGTGGTGTTTACACCTTTGAAGTGGCGGAGACCAAAGTGACGCAGGTCATGGATGCCGCACGCCAGGCCGGCCACCCCTTGCAATGCACCCTTGAGAAAGAGTGACGCAGGAACAGCGTCGATTGCCTCTCGTCAAATCCAAAATCCATCCTATATTGTATCAATCATATACACAGTGTCGGGCAGGGGCCTGATGCGTACGCCGTCGTCAGGAGTTTCATTTGCCCACATTTTCCCGCAGTCTCGAAAAGGCCCTTCACCGCGCATTGTCATTCGCTGCCGAGCGAAAGCAGGAGTATGCCACGCTTGAACATTTGCTGTTGTCATTGACGGAAGACAAAGACGCCATTGCGGTGCTGCGGGCGTGCGGCGTGGATTTGGATGAGTTGCGCGACGATCTCAGGGATTATCTTGATAATGAACTCTCAAATCTGGTGACTGAAGCCGGCCAGGAGGCGAAGCCAACCGCCGGGTTCCAACGTGTCATTCAACGGGCAGTGATTCATGTGCAGTCGTCGGGCCGTGAAGAAGTGACGGGTGCCAATGTGCTGGTTGCGATATTTGCCGAGCGTGAAAGCCACGCGGCTTTCTTCCTGCAGGAGCAGGACATGACGCGCTATGATGCCGTCAATTATATGTCGCACGGCATTGCCAAGCGCCCGGGCCTCAGTGAGTCCCGCGCCGTACGGGGTGCTGAAGAAGAGCCGTCACAAGAAGAGCAAGGCCAACAAGGCGGTGGTGCTACCAACGGCAAGGGCAAGAAAGAACCATCGGCTCTTGAAGCCTATTGCGTTGACCTCAACAAGAAAGCCGAGAACGGCAAGATCGACCCGTTGATTGGTCGTGAGGCAGAAGTCAACCGCACCATACAAATTCTCTGCCGCCGCCAGAAAAACAATCCGTTGTTCGTGGGCGACCCGGGCGTTGGCAAAACCGCCATAGCCGAAGGGCTGGCGCGCAAGATCATCAAGGACGAAGTGCCGGAAGTTTTGAAGGGCTGCACGGTTTACCAGCTCGACATGGGTGTATTGCTGGCTGGCACACGTTACCGTGGTGATTTTGAAGAACGCCTGAAAGCCGTGATGAAGGAAATCGAGGCGAAGCCCGGTGCCATCATGTTCATCGACGAAATCCACACCATCATTGGTGCAGGTGCCACGTCAGGTGGGGCCATGGATGCTTCGAACCTGCTGAAACCAGCGCTGGCCTCCGGCACACTTCGGTGCATCGGATCAACAACTTACAAAGAGTATCGCCAGCATTTTGAGAAGGACCGTGCACTTGTGCGCCGCTTCCAGAAGATTGACGTTAATGAACCCTCATTGCCGGATGCGATTGCCATTCTCAAAGGCCTCAAGCCCTATTACGAAGAATATCATAAAGTTCAGTACACGGACGAAGCCATCGAAACTGCCGTGCAACTGTCGGCCCGCTACATGAGCGACCGTAAGTTGCCGGACAAGGCGATTGACGTGATCGACGAGTCTGGTGCGGCCTTGATGTTGCTGCCAGAGAACAAGCGCAAGAAAATCATTGGCGTTGAGGAAATCGAAGCCACCATCGCCACCATGGCCCGTATTCCGGCGAAAACCGTGTCGCGCGATGACGCCGCGGTGTTGAAGAACCTCGAGTCGGAATTGAAGCGACTGGTGTTTGGACAAGACAAGGCGGTTGAGCAGGTGGCATCAGCCATCAAGCTGGCCCGTGCAGGTTTGCGTGAGCCTGAAAAGCCCATTGGCAGCTATTTGTTTGCAGGCCCCACGGGTGTTGGCAAAACTGAAGTGGCCAAGCGCTTGTCGGAAGTGCTGGGCGTCAAATTCCTGCGCTTTGACATGTCGGAGTATATGGAACGCCATTCAGTTTCGCGTCTGATTGGTGCGCCTCCAGGCTATGTCGGCTTTGACCAAGGCGGGCTGCTGACGGATGGCATCGACCAGAATCCTTATTGCGTGTTGCTGCTCGACGAAATTGAAAAGGCGCATCCCGACCTGTTCAACATTTTGCTGCAGGTCATGGACCATGGCAAGTTGACCGATCATAACGGCAAATCCGTCGACTTCCGCAACGTTGTCATCATCATGACCACCAATGCCGGTGCGGCTGAAATGTCGAAGCCTGCGATTGGCTTTGGCTCCACAGTGCGCATTGCCGAAGACAACGAAGCCATCACCCGCATGTTCACGCCTGAGTTCAGAAACAGGCTGGATGCCACTGTAAACTTTAGCCATTTGCCGCCCGAAGTGGTGCGCAAGGTGGTGGAGAAATTTGTGTTGCAGCTAGAGGCACAATTGGCCGAACGCCAGATCAACATCGAAATCTCAACCGAAGCGGCCGACTGGTTGTCGAAAACAGGTTACGATCAACAAATGGGTGCACGTCCCTTGGCCCGCGTTATTCAGGAATACGTCAAGAAGCCATTGGCTGAAGAAGTGCTGTTCGGCAAACTTACAAAAGGCGGCACGGTGCGCATCCTGATGAAGGATGACAAGCTGGACTTGCAATATTTAGGCCGCGAAGAAGAACGCTCGTCACTGCCCAAGCCACCAGAACGGAAGTCGTTGCCGCGGAATGCGAAGGAAAAAGTTGTGGTGAAGAAGGTGCGCAAGGCAAAGGTGAAGTAAGAACCTGTGGCGCACCCTTCGAGGCTCGTTGCACTCGCACCTCAGGGTGAGAGGGACTAATCGTATCTCCCTTATGCTGAGGTGCCCTGCAAAGCAGGGCCTCGAAGCATTGGTTGGTTCGAGCTAGACTTCACTGCCTACGCCAACGACCACCGAACATTATTTACCGGAAGTTATTGGGATTTCGTGAGTTGAGCTGGGCTGCAACTTCTTCCGCGGCAAATTGAGGGATGTTCTTGAATGCTAGAATTTCTTGTTCCTTAAAATTGAACTTCAAAGCCCCGTATTGAGGGCTTCGTGTGGGGTGTTTTCCAGCAGAGGCCTTCCCGCGAACTATGTGATATTGAAAGCCTGTGGTTTGGCTGAATGAATACTCTTTGAGATAGACCGTTATGCTTTGGAGTTTTCGACTGTGGCGAAGAGTTTTTCCGTACAATTGCAAACTCTCTTCCATCACGAAATTGTTTATCACATTCCAAATGTCCTTTAATATTGACCAAATGAGGATTGCGAGTATTCCAACCAACAAAAGCGGCTCCCACCAATTGTAAGAACTAGCCTTGATATAACCCTGAAGAAGAAGAGCCAGGAGCAAAGTGCTCGCACCATTGAACCATATTGTATCATACAGATGCTTAATTGCGTGACCTACAGACCGCGAAGGTTTCAGAACAAATGCGTATTCTATTTGACTTGCAGGTTCGGAGATTTCGCTGGTTCGCATCTACAATAATCGCGCGATTTGTTTCGCCATCGCCGCCAGCTCCCCATGGTCCGCCATCTTGCCAGTGTGTGGCTTGAGCCCAACGCCTTCGTTCATCGGCAAGATGTGAAAGTGCAGATGAAACACTGTCTGCCCGCCCGCAGCTTCGTTGTATTGGCGGATTTGGAAGCCTTCGGCTCCGGTGGCTTTCACGGCTGCCGCTGCAACTTTCTGTACCGTCGCCATCACATGGACCAACACTCCGGGGTCGGCATCTAGCAGCCCGCGTGAGGCGGCTTTCGGCACCACGAGGCAATGACCCTGCACTTGCGGCATTACGTCCATGAAGGCGAGGGTGTGGTCGTCTTCGTAGATTTTGTGGGCTGGGATTTCGCCCGCTAAGATTTTGGCGAAGATGTTGTTGGGGTCGTAGGTCATGGGGGTAAGTTACATTCGGTTTTTAGATGTGGCCAGACATAAAAGTCGTCATTCCAAACGCGCACGTAACAAAGTGGAGTAAGCGATTTGGAACCCCGCTTTGAGTTGTAGCTGGGTTCCAAATCACTCGTTCCGCTGCGCTGCACTCGCGTTTGGAATGACGGATCTTTTTTACTCTCTCTCAACATTCTTGAATGGCGAGTGTTCGGCCAGCAGCTTCTGGTCTTGGTCAATGCTGGCGCGTTCGTGTTCGAGATACTCTGCCACGGCACGCGCCAAACCCTTGTGGGCGAAGTGGTGCAGGCTGTGGGTTTTTACGGGCAGATAGCCGCGTGCCAGCTTGTGTTCGCCCTGGGCTCCGGCCTCGACAATTTTCAAACCACGCACAATCGCAAAATCGATGGCCTGATAATAACAGGTTTCAAAATGCAGGAAGGGATGGTCTTCGGTTGCGCCCCAGTTGCGACCGTAGAGCGTATCGCCGCCAATAAAATTCAGAGCGCCTGCGATGGTTTTCCCCTCGCGTTTGGCCAGCACCAACAGGGTGTGTTCGGCCATGCGTTCATTGACCATGGAGAAAAATTCACGGGTCAAATAGGGCCGTCCCCATTTGCGGGCACCAGTGTCCATGTAGAAGGCGTAAAAATGATCCCAGTGATTCTCTGTGAGATCAGTTCCTGTGAGCAGATCAAACGTGATCCCCCGCGCCGCAACGGCTTCGCGTTCCTTGCGGATATTTTTGCGTTTCGAGGACGACAGCGAGGCTAAAAAATCAGTGAAGGTTTTGAAATTTTGATTGTGCCAATGGAACTGAATATCCTGCCGCTTCAACCAGGTGTCGGGGGCTGCGGCCCAATCCGTTTCCGGCATGAATGTGATATGCGCTGAAGACGCCGCAAGCTGCGCCGCTGCTGCTTCCAAACCCTTCAGCAGTTTTGGTTTGTGCACATCAGCGGCCAGCAGGCGCGAACCGGTCGCAGGGGTGAAGGGAATTGAGACTTGCAGCTTGGGGTAATAATTTCCGCCAGCCCGCGTAAACGCATCGGCCCAGGCATGATCGAACACATATTCGCCCATGGAGTTGGTTTTCAAATAGCAGGGCACCAGTCCCAGAATTTGATCATCATCTTCCAGAACCAAATGCGAAGCAGCCCAGCCGGTTCGCGCGGTGGCGGAGCCTGAGTCTTCAAGGCTCGACAAAAATGCGTGGGACAGAAACGGGTTGAAAGTTTGACCTGGTGGATTGGCCACAGCATCCCACACTGCTGCGTCGATATGTTTTAACGACGAGAGACTGCGGATGCGTTCAACCATCAGGCTGCAAAACCCTCGAATGTAATCTGATCGGAATAGCGCCGCGCCACGGCTTCCTGCTCCGTGTTGCGTATGGTCCAACTGACAACGGGATGACCAGCGGCGCGGATGGCTTGCACGGGGGCATAGGGCAGGTCGCGGAAATAGAACGATACAAAATGCGGGCGCGTATATTCGAGGTGCCGGAACAGCTGCATGTTCAGCCGGCGCTGCACGGGCAATTGATTGTACGCGGGGTGCACCGTGCGATCTGCTGTGATGCCGCGAATGGTTTGAGGAGAGTGTTCAGCCACAGCAGCCACAAGGTCAGGATCAAACGACATCAGGCAATAAGGGCCAGAGTAACGCTCCAGCACTTTCAATGCTCGCAAGGCCAAGGCATCATTGCCATCCCAATGGGATTTGAGTTCGATGACCAGCGGCACTTTGCCGTCAACTTGATCCAACAACTCACCCAAGGTTTGCATGTTGTCTTTGGAATTTTTGATCGTCATGTTTTGCAGTTGTTGTGTGGTGTGGGCTTTCACCCAACCCGAAGCATCGGCCAATCGATCCAGCTTTTCGTCGTGAAACACCACGGCATCGCCATCAGCCGTCATTTGAAGGTCGCATTCGATGGCGTAGTTGCCGGCCATGGCGCCCGCAAAGGCTGTGGCGGTGTTTTCGATAATGCCCTCAACTTTATTGTGAAGACCGCGGTGCGCAATGGGCCGCGCCACCAACCAATCAAGCGCCCGCATCTGTGCCGAAAAACGCGTCATGCGAGTTCAATGATCGCTTCGACTTCGACGCAGGAATTGAGCGGCAGTGAGGCAACGCCAATAGCTGAACGGGCGTGGCGGCCAGCGTCACCAAAAACCTCGACCATCAAATCAGACGCACCATTTACAACAAAAGGGTGGTCGGTGAATTGGGCATAGCAAGCGACGAAGCCCACAAGCTTCACAACGCGCTTCACCCGCGACAGGTCTCCGCCACAGGCCTCACGCAATTGGGCAATCACGTTGATGGCGGCGTGTCGGGCGGCAATTTTTCCGTCCTCCTTGCTCACGTCAACACCATGAATTCCCGGATGGACAACTTTGCCGTTGTCGTAAGGCAGTTGCCCGGCTGTAAAAACGAGATTTCCGGTTTGCACCCAGCCCATATAATTGGCCACGGGTTTAGCAGGAGTGGGGAGGGTGATGCCGAGGCTCGCCAGTTTTTGTTCGGGAGATGACATCAGAGTTTATCCTTCGGTATTTCGCCTGCAAAATAAGCCTGCAAATTGGCCAAGGCGCGAAGCCCCATATTGGTACGTGTACGAATGGTGGCGCTGCCCAGATGCGGCAGCAGGAACACATTTTCAAGGTCGCGATAGCGTGGGTCCAGATTGGGTTCATTGTTGTAGACGTCCAAGCCCGCTGCCGCGGTGTGACCAGATTTCAACGACGCAATCAAATCTTCATCGACAACAATGCCGCCACGCGCAGTGTTCACCACGATGGATCCTTCGGGCATCAGCGAAAGTGTTCGCGCGTTGATGATGCCTTTGGTTTCAGCCGTCATCGGGCAATTGACGGACAGGAAATCACAGTGCGGCAGCATTGCATCAAAGCTGGCGTGATAAGTTGCCCCCATGGCATCTGCGTCTGGCGAGGGGCGGCGGTTGTGGTAATGCAGCGCCATGCCAAAGGCTTGGGCGCGCTTTGCAACCGCAATACCGATGCGGCCCATGCCGAGAATACCCAAACGCATATCTGAGAAGTCGTGCCCCAAGGGATAGACGATGGAGAACCCAGCCCAGCGGTTTTCGCGGACCATGCGCTCGCCCCAATTAGCACCCCGGGCGGCCCCCAGCATGAGCAGCAGCGCGATATCGGCAGTGGCGTCGGTCAACACATCAGG
>JANOPL010000103.1:0-3815 GCA_031421835.1 Hyphomicrobiales bacterium
GCTTGGGGGCCAAGGCATGAGTAGAATTTGTGTTCTCGGAAGTGGTGCATGGGGCAGGGCGCTGGCGGGACATGCAGCGAGATGTGGTCATGAGGTTGAAATCTGGTCCCGAACGGACGACAACCATGAAAAAATATGGCGCGCTGAAGCCCTGATCGTCGCCACCCCGGCGCAAGCTGTTGCCACGCTGCTGCCTTCACTCGCTATCACCAACAGCCAAATGGTCATTATCACAGCGAAAGGCATTGACCGTGCCAACAACCGCTTCATGATTGAGGTCGCAAGAGATGTCGCCGACAAACACCATTGCGCAATTTTGTCAGGCCCCAGCTTTGCAGATGATGTGTCGAAACGCCTTCCAACCGCCGTTTCACTTGCTTGCTCCAATCTCGCAATCGCGCGCTCTTGGTCCAAGTCCCTTTCACAGCAAAATTTCCGCATTTATGCCAACGACGATCCGCTTGGCGTTTGCATTGGTGGCTCGCTCAAAAATATTCTGGCCATCGCGTGCGGTATTTCCGATGGCAAGCAACTGGGTGCGAGCGCGAAGGCGGCTTTGACCACGCGCGGCTTTGCAGAATTGATGCGTTTGGGAAAAGCTTTGGGCGCTAAGCCCGAAACATTGACGGGATTGTCAGGCTTGGGAGATTTGTTGCTCACCTGTGCCAGCCCACAATCGCGCAACTACGCCTTTGGCAAAAGACTGGGCGAAGGCATGAGCGTTGAGAAAGCTTTGGCCGTCAGCGACGGCGTTGTTGAAGGCGTGTACTCCGCCAATGCTGCCCTGAAACTGGCCATTCAACACACCATCACGATGCCAATCACACAGGCCGTCAATGCCATTGTTGAAAACGGTGCCAAACCAGATGATATGATCGACGCACTCTTGTCGCGACCCGTTAGTACCGAAAACTTGTAAAGGATGTAAAATGCTCTTCGCCATGATTTGCACCGACAAACCCAACAGCATTGATCTCCGCATGCAAATTCGCCCGGCCCATTTGTCATTTCTGGACAAGCTGGGCAGCAACCTGAAAGCGGCGGGCCCATTTGTTGATGACGATGGCAAACCAACGGGCAGCCTGGTGATTATCAACGCCGAAACGTCGAACGAAGCCAAAGCCATCGCCGCGCAAGACCCTTATGCCATCGCGGGGTTATTCGCATCCGTCGACATCAAACCATGGAAGTGGCTGATCAAAAATCCGGAGTCGGCATGATGGCTTATTGGCTCTTCAAATCCGAACCCGATGTGTACTCATGGGACATGTTGAAAGCCAAGGGGGCCGCCGGTGAAGAGTGGACTGGAATTCGAAACTACCAGGCACGCAACAATATGCGGCAAATGAAAATTGGCGATAGAGGGTTTTATTATCACTCCAATATCGGAAAAGCCGTGGTGGGCATCGTCGAAGTTTGCAAACTCGTCCACCCGGATTCGACAGCCGATGTGCCCGCATGGGAATGTGTCGACATTCGCGCATTGGCTGATTTGCCAAAATCCTTGACGTTGGATGACATCAAACTGGTGCCAGAACTCAGCGAGATGGTCCTCGTCAAAAATTCAAGGTTGTCAGTGCAGCCTGTCACTGCTGAAGAGTGGAAGTTGGTTTGTGAAATGTGTGGACTGAAACTGCCGCCGAAGATGGGAATTTGAATTGGGCACCCCTTCCCGGCTTTGCCGTACTCCCCCAGCGCTACGCGACGAGGGAGAAAGATCTCTCCTTTGTGCCGAAGGCGCGGGGGAGTACCCCGAAGGGGGGAGGGGGTGTTGATGGCGTTCGCGACTCCCACCACCTTCATCCTCGCCAACACCACACTTTTGCCCGTTCCCCTTACACCCGAAATCCAGCTTTACCTCGCGCACGAAGCCGTGCCGCTCTGGCAGAAAACCGAGGAAGAGCTGGGCGCGATTGGCTTGCCGCCACCCTTTTGGGCATTTGCTTGGGCTGGTGGGCAAGCCTTGTCGCGCTATGTGCTCGACCATTCCGAATCCGTAAACAACAAACAGGTTCTCGACCTTGCGTCTGGCTCCGGACTGGTCGCAATTGCGGCAATGAAGGCTGGCGCAGTGCGCGTTGTGGCTGCCGATATTGATAACTTTGCAATTGCCGCGATGGGTCTCAATGCAAAAGCCAATCACGTAACCCTGGCAACCACGGTCCTAGACCTCTTGCAAGCACCGCCACCTCGCATCGACACCATTCTGGTGGGTGATCTCTTTTATGAAAAATCTATTGCCGAAAAAGTCTTCGCTTGGCTGTCCACTGCCAAAGCCCGGGGAACGCAAGTCCTGATCGGCGATCCGGGGCGTAGCTACTTGCCAACAGAAAAACTCATTAAACTTGCGGAGTACAACGTGCCGGTCACCCGCGATTTGGAAGACGCTGAAATCAAGCGGACTGCGGTGTGGACGCTGTCGTAACGATCCGCCCGGTATTGTTCAAATACAGCGCCACCATTAACAGCGTCAACGACACCCACAACCACACATCTTGCACGCCACCAAAAAACACCGCTGCAATGATGACAGCGGCAGGTGTTGAAACATAGGTGGCCTGCACGGTGTAAACCGCACCCTTGTCGCGGATCAGCGTGAAATAAGCCACGCGCTCCACAACCCACATGATGACCAAGGGTGCCATGATCCAATATCCAAACAACGGCGGCGCGGTTTCAGCACCAAAGGGAGCCAACAACAAAATTGCAGGCACCGCAAACAACCCCGAAAACAGGCTTTCGGCGGCGCCCACCTCTGTTGTGTCAGCATCTTTTGGCCAGGCACGTCCGGCATAGGCGTTATATAAAGTGTAGAGAATTGGAACCAAAAGTGATGCGACCAACCACCAGGAAATATGCCCCTGCAACATGCCGTCGCGCGAAAGAATCAGAACCAATGTGGAGGTAAAACCAGCGCCAATAGCCAAAAGCCTTCGACGTGTGGCTGCTTCCCACCCGGTGACCAACGCCAATAAATAACTGAAAAACGGCGACGTCGTAATGATGATAGAAAGTTCCGTGGGTGGCACATGGGACGCCAAATACAGGTTGATTGCAAAAGGCACATTCATCAAAAACGCGCAGGCTGCTCCATATTTCAAAACCACCGCATTGAGTTTCCAGGTTTTATTGTTCCAGGCCGAAATGCCCCACATCAACGCGCCAACACCAATGCCAGTCACAAAAATCGTGTGGCTGACGGGCATGTTGATATTGGCCAAATGCTTGTAGACAGCAGGAGAAATACCCCAGAACAGGCCAAGCAACATAAAAAAAGAAAAATGCCGAGGGGAAGTCATGTTGCGCGGGGACCTTAGACAGGAGTCGTATATCCAGCTATAGCAGCTGCATTAAAGAGCGCCACAGAACGCGACTGCTTGAGGGAGATATCTGCCATGTCCGAAAAGGTTTACGCCGTACCAGCAGCCTGGAAGAAAAAGGCCCATATCGACGATGCAGGTTACAAGAAGATGTACGCCGAGTCCGTCAAGGATCCGGTCAAATTCTGGGGCAAGCAGGCCAAGCGCCTGGACTGGTTCAAGGCTCCCACCAAAATCAAGAATACGTCCTATGCCTACGACAATGTTTCCATCAAATGGTACGAAGACGGCGTCACCAATGTCTCCGTGAATTGTATTGACCGTCACCTGAAAAAGCGTGGGCACCAAACTGCGATCATCTGGGAAGGTGACAACCCCTACGACGACAAGAAAATTACCTACCGGGAACTCTATGAACAGGTCTGCCGCCTCGCCAACGTGATGAAAAAGCACGGCGTCAAAAAAGGCGACCGTGTGACGTTGTACATGCCGATG
>JANOPL010000104.1:0-13145 GCA_031421835.1 Hyphomicrobiales bacterium
TGGGCTGTGGGCACCTGTCGTAGCACTGCCTGTGGTGCAGCAGGAATTTGGCGTTGACAGGGCAGGGGCTTCGTTGCCCTACACGCTCACGATGATCGGCTTTGGCATTGGTGGTGTTTTGATGGGCCGCTTGGCCGACAAACGCGGCATCATTGTACCTTTGTTCATCGGTACGATATTGCTGGCAATCGGCTTTGTCGGAGCGGCTTTCGCGCAGGGCTACTGGAGTTTTGTAGCGATACAGGCAATTGTTATTGGCTTGTTTGGCACAGCACCAACATTCAGTCCTTTGGTCGCGGACATCTCGTTGTGGTTTCAAAAACGTCGGGGCATCGCAGTTGCCATTGTCGCCAGCGGCAATTATCTCGCTGGCGCACTGTGGTCGCCGTTGCTGACACGGTCAATGGACGCCTATGGTTGGCGCACATCCTTCATTTTTATTGGTGTCGCCTGTTTGGTGTTGATGTTGCCGCTGACATTGCTGTTGCGCCCACGTGCAGCCTTGGACGACCGCCCCTCGGCGTTCCAGCAAGACACAACCAAAACTGGAACCCCTCTCCTGCAGGCGCTTTTGGTTTTGGCAGGCCTGGCCTGTTGTGTGGCCATGTCGATGCCCCAGGTCCACATCATCGCCTATTGCGGTGACCTCGGCTATGGCGCGGCGGCTGGCGCAAAAATGCTCTCGTTGATGTTGGGCTTTGGCGTTTTGAGCAGACTGTTATCGGGCTATTTCTCCGACAAGATTGGTGGTGTCGGCACGTTGATCATTGGATCAGTGCTGCAATGTCTCGCGTTGCTGCTTTATATTCCCTTTGACGGCTTGGCCTCGCTCTACATGGTCAGTGCACTCTTTGGGCTGTCGCAAGGGGGCATCGTTCCAAGTTACGCCCTTATCGTGCGTGATAATTTTCCAGCCCGTGAGGCTGGCTTCCGCATCAGCCTTGTTTTGACAGCAACCGTATTCGGCATGGCGCTGGGCGGCTGGCTGTCGGGCGAAATTTTTGACGCCACAGGGTCTTACACATGGGCGTTCGCCCACGGCATCGGCTGGAATTTCCTGAACATGTCGATTGCCTTCTGGTTGTTGTTCCGAAAGCAGCATTATTCAACCACACTGCGACCCGCTTGACCCCACGCGTTGCTTCCGCAATGCTGCGTTGCAGCAGATCATGACCAAATCACCTCCCATCATTGCTTTTGGCGCGGGCGCAGCCCCCGCCGAAGCTTTTCCAGCCTCCGTTATTGGTGCAAAAGCATCAGTATTGTGCGCTGCATCGCTGTTGGGCCTCCCAATTCCATCAGGGTTCGTCATGGACCAGGATGTATGCCGTCAGCTGACCGATAAAAACCAAGCGGACATCCCACTATCTGTTTCGCGCGCTTTGGCTGACCTGGAAGAGGCAACCGGTTTGCGCATCAACGGGACCAAGCCATTGTTGCTGGCCATTCGCACCTCGACCGTTGTGTCAATTCCCGGAACGGGCGAAGCTGTTTTGAATCTGGGGTTGAATGACGAAACAGTTGAAGTGATCGCACGCGACACTGCCGATGCGCGCTTCGCCTACGACAGCTATTGTCGCTTCATCCAAAACTACGCCCAGGTGGTGATGGGTGATGACCCCTCGGCATTTGAAGATATTTCGGCACTTTTTATGGAAGAGCGCGGTTATGTATCTGATACCGAACTACAGGGTTCGGATATGCGGGAACTCTCAATCCGCTTCAAAGCCCAGTATGAAAGCAACAATGCTGAGAGCTTTCCGCAAGACCCGATGCTGCAGCTCAAAGCATCCTGCGCCGCATTGTTGCGGTCGTGGTCCGCTCCACGTGCCCGCACCCATCGCAAACTGCAAGGGCTGAGCGAAAACCAGGGCCTTGCGATCATCGTTCAGGCAACAATAAATTCAGTTCTGGGGCCAACGTCAGGCGTTGGCCGCGTCACAACCCGCCACCCGCAAACCGGGCTCGCGCAAATGCGAGGCGAGTTCCTGTTGAATGCGACAGGCCCCGAACTGTCAGCACGTTTGCGACCCAGTTTGACCATGGAGAATTTGGGCAAAGCAATTCCCGCAGGCTATGCTGAACTTTCTGTCGCGGTACAGGGTCTGGAGTATCAACTGCGTGATGGTCTTGATGTGGACTTTGCGTTTGAGAATGGAAAACTCTGGCTGCTGTCTGCAAAGCCGTGTCGCCGTAATGCTCAAGCTGCCTTGCATCTGGCCTTGGATTATGCGGCCAAAGGGTTTCTGAGCAGGGAAGAGGTCGTCTTGCGCATTGATCCGTTTTCGCTTGATCAGTTGCTCCATTCCACGATCGACCCGGATGAAAAGCGCACCGTCATTGCCACGGGCTTGCCAGCCTCACCTGGAGCCGTTTCTGGCCTGATTATTTTTGATGCGGAAGAAGCCCGCACGCTGGCATCGCAAGGCAGGCGCGTCATACTCGTCCGCCCCGAAACCATGCCGGAAGATATTCGCGGTCTTCACGCGGCAGAAGGGGTTTTGACCACCCGCGGCGGCATGACCAGCCACGCCGCAGTGATCGCCCGCGGCATGGGCAAGCCCTGCGTGTCTGGTGCATCGAGTTTGAAAATTGACAGTAAAGCCGGAACTCTGACGGCACCTGGCATGACGCTGAACCGATATGACATCATCACGCTGGATGGTGGCACAGGCCAAATTCTGAAAGGGGCAATTCCCACGCTCAAGCCCGAACTCTCCGGTGACTTCGCAACCCTCCTGGAATGGGCCGACCAATGCCGCCGCATGAAAGTGCGGGCCAATGCTGAAACCGTACAAGATGCGCGCATGGCACGCGATTTTGGCGCGGAAGGCATAGGTCTTTGCCGCACTGAACACATGTTCTTTGAAGGTGATCGGCTTGTCGCCATGCGCGAGATGATACTGGCGGACAAGGAAAAAGACCGACGTGCTGCCCTGGCCAAAGTCCTGCCAATGTTGCGCGGTGATTTTGTGGCACTGTTCGAAATCATGGCGGGGCTACCGGTCACCATTCGTTTGCTTGACCCGCCGTTGCATGAATTTCTGCCCGATGGCGGACCGGAAATCGAGGCCGTTGCAAAATCATTGAACGCCGACCCGGATTTACTGCGCAAGCGCATTCAGGAATTACATGAGCAAAACCCCATGTTGGGCCATCGCGGGGTGCGCCTGCTCTTGAGCTTCCCTGAAATCGTGGAAATGCAGGCGCGCGCCATTTTTGAGGCCGTTGTCGAAGTGCAAAAAACGGCTGATGCGCCACCCATTCCCGAAATCATGGTGCCGCTTGTCGCCTCGCGTATGGAGCTTGATCTGGTGCGCGCCCGTATAGACGCTACGGCCATCGCGGTTGAAAAAGAAACCGGAACGGTTGTGTCGTATCGTGTGGGCACGATGATTGAACTTCCCCGCGCAGCTTTGAAGGCCGGCGACATTGCCACATCAGCTGAATTCTTTTCCTTCGGCACCAATGACCTGACGCAAACCACCTTTGGCATCAGCCGCGATGACAGCTCCCGGTTCATTAGTGAGTACCAGGCAAAAGGCATATTCAACCGCGACCCCTTTGTTACTTTGGATGTTGAGGGCGTGGGTGAACTGATCGAACTGGCAGTGCAGAGGGGCAGGGCGACCCGGCCAGACATCCACCTGGGCATCTGCGGTGAACACGGCGGTGACCCGGACTCAATTGCGTTTTGTGAAGCGAAATTGCTGGATTATGTGTCCTGCTCGCCTTACCGTGTGCCCATTGCCCGCCTTGCTTCTGCCCAAGCCAGCCTGCGTGAACGAAATAAAATAATTTAAAACAATACTTTAAGTATTTATTTTGGCATTCAAAAAAGCGGCGCAAAAATGGCATCTTTGGGTTGCCCCAGCCAATTAACCTATGCTAAACGCCAAAGAGTTATGGTGAACAAATGGTAACGGGTCTGTTGACGGCGCAGATCTCTTGAGAGTTGGAAGAGAACATTGCAACCACCAAAGTATCGACATCGTCGCAGTTACGCGCAAAACGACTTCGAACTGGACGCGCCTGTTGAGTTTGGCAGTTTGAAGGATATCGCTCCGTATATTTTTGGCGGTGCCATGTTGGTCGCGGCATTCGCTTTTGCCGGACACCAAATTGGCCGTAATGCCATCGCCAGTCCTGCCCCTGCTGATATAGAGGTTCCTGCTGTCTCCAAAACGACGCGAAGTGTGGCCAAAGGCTCACTGATGTTGGATGGCGACAATTTTGAATTGATGGGTTTTAATCAACTGCGCCGCCAAACCGTGATGAGCGATGGCAAAGGCGATATGGCCATTTTGGATGCGGGTGAAGCAGCCGCCTTCGATGAACCGCAAGTGCTTGAAGCAGCTGTTGATCCAAAGCCGGTTTTGAAGCCTGTGCGCAAGGTCGCAAAACTGGCTGAGCAACGTTTGAAGATCGAGCCGGCTGCTGTCAACCTCGGCGAAGAGCTTGAACCAAAGTCTAAAAAAATTCTGAAGAAGTTGGCCATCGCTGCAAAGCCTGATGATTTGGATGAATCGTTCAAACTGTCGAAAGCGCAAAAGCAAAAAGTCGTTGCTCAACGCCGCGTGCGCCAGGCGGAAGAAAATTGTTTGGCGCGTGCGGTATATTTTGAGGCACGTTCGGAATCAGCACTCGGTCAAATGGCCGTCGCCAAAGTGATATTGAACCGCGTCAAAGCCCCAAATTATCCGAAGTCCATTTGTGGTGTGGTGTATCAAGGATCGCAACGGCGCAATTCTTGCCAATTCTCCTTCGCTTGTGATGGTCAAGCCGATGATGTGCGACAACCCGAAGCCTGGGCTCAAGCCAAACACATTGCCAAGCGCGCGATCGATGGTGACAAGGCAGTCGCTGCGAAAATGCAGGGTGCATTGTTCTATCATGCTGACTATGTGAAGCCGAAGTGGGCACGCTCCATGCGCAAAGTCATGAAAGTCGGCCGCCACATCTTCTACGCGGGCGGCTGAACCGTCAGTGTAAACGGCCCGCCTTCAAAAGCGTCAGCGCCCCGTCCGATATCAGCAATTGCCCGACGCATGCGTCCGTTTCGGGCCAGTGCTAGATCAGCCAATGCAATCAGCATCGGGTTTGGGGTGGCTGAGGGAGATGCCGAGCGCAGTTCCGTGGCCAACTTGTCCTCGTCATGCTTTGGGTTCAATAAACAGGTCGCGATATAGGCGGCGGCAGTCGAACGGCTTACCCCTGCCCAACAATGAACAAGCATGGGTCGTTCCCTGTCCCATGTCCGGATGAATCCCAGCAGGCGTTGCATGTCATGGCTTTCAGGAGCCGCAAGTCCATGGGTTGCAACTGTGATGTCATTGAATGACAACTTCAAATGCTGATCGCCCCGAACCGAGTCAAACTGGGGAAATTCAGCGCCAGGGCTTAATATACTGATGACATGGCTGGCCTTGTTACGCGCCACTTGCTCGTGCGCAGCCCGCAATGAGCATACGACAATCATGCTGCACCAACCAGTTTTCGAAAAGTATGCAAGTAAAGCGTAGACGCTCCCTGCGTTGGCAAAGGCGAAAGTACAGCGTCAAAACCCTGGAGGTTTTTGGGACGTCCAAAAAACCTGACGCCTTCATCGAGGGTGAAACCCGCAAGCTGCGTGGCCTCGAGATAGGCAGACGTTCGGTCGGCGGATTTGATCGTTTCAACCAATTCAGGGCTGAGTGTGGGGGCCAAACCAAAACGCACGTGGATCGCTGAGAGCAAACGGTTTTCAAATGCTTTGTAATCCACCCCCAAGGCTGCCTTGAACGGCGATATCATATCTCCAACAACATACTCTGGCGCATCGTGGAGCAAGGCAGCCAGCCTATCATGTGTGGAAGCCGCCGGATTGGCATGCGCAAAAAGTTGTGAAACAACGACACAGTGTTGCGCCACTGAAAAGGCGTGGTCACCTTTGGTTTGTCCATTCCACCGCGCCACGCGCGCAAGTCCGTGGGCGATGTCTTCAATCTCAATATCCAGCGGCGACGGGTCGAGCAAATCCAACCGACGCCCGGACAACATGCGCTGCCACGCCCGCTTGGGGACAGTTTCAAACGTCAACGCCGCACCAGCTTTTTGACCGCTTCATGGCGGTGACAGTCCACCATATGGTCGTTGATCAATCCGCAGGCTTGCATGAAGGCATAGACAATCGTTGGCCCCACAAATTTGAAACCACGTTGTTTCAAGTCTTTCGAAACTTTTTCAGCCAATGCAGTTTTTGCTGGAACATCCTTCATTAAATTGAAGCTGTTTTGCAACGGCGTTCCATCCACAAAACCCCACATGTATTGTGAGAAATCATCAATTTCCAAATAGGCCTTGGCGCTTTCAACAGTACCCACAATTTTCAACCGGTTGCGCACAATGCCCACGTCCTGCATCAGGCTTTCAATTTTAGTGGCGTCATAACCAGCAATAATTTCCGGTCTGAAGCCGTCAAATGCCGCGCGGAAATTTTTGCGCTTCTTCAGAATGGTAATCCAAGACAATCCAGCTTGAAAGCCATCCAGAATCAATTTTTCCCACAAGGCCCGCCCATCATATTCCGGCACGCCCCAATCGGTGTCGTGGTAATGCACATAAATCGGGTCGGTGCCACACCAACTGCATCGGCAAATACCGTCATCATGTTTGACCGCAGTCACTGCGCCACCTGAGGAATGGTCAGTTCAAACCTTGCCCAAGCAGGTCTGCCAATTGAAATGCGGGTGTCACCCACCAAGAGTGGCAGTGTTGCCTCGGCCAATCGATCAAGACGCATCAATGCCAAACCTTTTCCATCAGTCGAAGACAGCATGTTGCCAACACGTTGTTCACCCGCTTTGATATCAACGCCGTGTTCAACACCACCCGAAAACTGCACAGGCAAAATGCGGTTGCGCGCCGTGCTGCGGTGCTGCGTGCGCGACACAACCTCTTGGCCTACATAACACCCTTTGGTAAAACTCACGGCATTCAACTGGTCCAAATTTGCCTCATGAATGAACAATTCACCAGAACCGATATCGCCATGTGATGCACCAAGTCCATGTGAAATCTGAAGTGCAGCGTAACCATCGCCTTGGGGTAAACAGCCAGTATCAACGATCGCCCGCTGCCCCATAACGTCCAAGCGGGGATCAACAAAGTGTAAACCCGTTTGCGACCCCACAGCCACCGCTTTGTGCTGCGCCATTTCAATATCCAACTTTGCGCGCAACCGATACATGACCAAGCGCTTCAACAAATCTGGCGCTTGTGCAGCGTCCGCATCAACCCAAACCACCTCGCCGTCGGGCACGATAAAAACATCGTGCAGG
This sequence comes from Hyphomicrobiales bacterium, assembly GCA_031421835.1. Taxonomy (GTDB): domain Bacteria; phylum Pseudomonadota; class Alphaproteobacteria; order Rhizobiales; family Aestuariivirgaceae; genus Aestuariivirga. The sequence goes on from JANOPL010000104.1 coordinate 7,320, forward strand.
ATCTTTCCCTGCGGGGACAACAATGCGCCATAGGCCGGTTGAGCCTTGGTTAAATCCACCGTCAGCAAATTGTGCAAAAACGCCAAAGCGCCATCACCTGCGACACGTATGACGGCGCGATCCGGCAGGACTTGGGGGTTCAGGGAATAACCACTCATCGATATTGCACTTCCTTCCCCATCCATTTACGAAGAGTTACGCGTGGGTGCAAGGAAAGCCGAGAGTTCAAATGTCTGTTCACGTCGATTTGGTGCTGAAAGGCGGCACGGTCGTCAACCAGGATGGTACGGGTCTTCGAGACGTCGCCGTGAAAGACGGGTGCATTGTCGCGATTGGCAACGTGTCGAACTTTGCACAACGCGAAACGCTTGACTGCCGCAACTTGCACATTCTCCCCGGCGTTATCGACAGCCAGGTGCATTTCCGGGAACCGGGGGGTGAACACAAAGAAGACCTGGAAACCGGAAGTCGCGCCGCCGTAATGGGCGGGGTCACAGCGGTGTTTGAAATGCCAAACACAAAGCCGACGACGACGACGGCGGCAGCGCTGGCGGACAAAGTCGCCCGTGCCAAAAATCGCATGTTCTGTGACTTTGCGTTTTATGTGGGCGGCACGAGAGATAATGTTGATCAAATCCCCGCCCTTGAACGACGGGAAGGCGCAGCCGGAATCAAGGTCTTCGCCGGGTCATCAACCGGTGACTTGCTGGTGGAAGACGACGGTGGATTGACCGCCATCATCAACAAAATCTCCCGGCGCGCCGCCTTTCACAGCGAAGATGAAATGCGCTTGCGCGAGCGTATCGCGTTTCAAGTTGCAGGCGATGTCAGAAGCCATCCAGTATGGCGTGACGTTGAAGCGGCAAGACTGTGTACGGAGCGATTGCTGCGCATCGCTCGCAAGGAACAAAAACGCATTCACGTCTTGCATATTTCAACGGCTGAAGAATTGCCGCTGCTGGCCGCCCACCGCGATGTGGCGACGGTCGAGGTCACCCCGCATCATCTCACGATGTCTTCCGATGACTACAACCGACTTGGCACCAAACTGCAAATGAACCCACCGGTGCGTGAGGCCCGCCACCGCGAAGCGTTGTGGAAAGCCATCGCGTCAGGCCTGGTCGATGTGTTGGGCTCAGACCATGCACCTCATACACTTGAAGAAAAATCCAAGCCCTATCCAACATCACCGTCGGGCATGACGGGTGTGCAAACCCTGGTGCCGATCATGCTGAACCACGTGAACGCCGGAAAGCTTTCTCTCGAACGCTTTGTTGATCTCACCTCCCATGGTCCGCAGCGCATATTTAATATCGCCAACAAGGGGCGCATTGCTGAGGGTTATGATGCTGATTTTACGATCGTCGACATGAAGCGCACGGAAAGCATTTCAAACAGATGGATTGAAAGCCGCAGCCAGTGGACACCTTATGATGGGGTGAACGTACAGGGTTGGCCCGTTGGCACAATCATCCGTGGGCGGACAGTCATGTGGCAGGGTGAGATCAAATCCCCCGCCCACGGCCAGTGCGTTCAGTTTTTAGAAGCCTTGCAAACAGGACCGTCAACATGACTTCATTCCGCGCCCTCGTGATCTACAAAACCGACGACGGCCAAAAGGTCGAACTTACAACGCTCACCGAAGCAGACCTGATGGAAGGTGATGTGACCATCAAAGTCGAACACTCTTCCGTCAATTACAAGGACGGCTTGGCCATCACTGGAAAAGCGCCGATTGCGCGGCGTTTTCCACTCATTCCCGGCATCGACCTTGCGGGCACTGTGGTTGCGTCGGACCACAAAGACTACAAATCCGGCGATAAAGTTGTGTTGGGTGGTTGGGGTGTGGGTGAAGGGCATCACGGCGGCTTTGCTGAAATGGCCAGGGTGAAAGGCGACTGGCTCGTGCCACTGCCGAAGGGGCTAACAACGTCCCAAGCCATGGCCATTGGCGTGGCAGGTTACACGGCCATGCTCTGTGTCATGGCATTGGAAGAGCAGGGCCTTACACCTGATCGCGGCGAAATTATTGTGACGGGTGCCGCTGGCGGTGTTGGCTCTGTGTCGCTGGTATTGCTGTCAAAACTGGGCTTCAAAGCAGTAGCTTCAACAGGCCGTATGGAAGAAGCAGACTTCCTGAAATCACTCGGGGCGTCGTCAGTGATTGACCGGAACGAATTCAACACACCCGTCAAAGCCTTGGCCAAACCGCGCTGGGCGGGTGCGATCGACTCCGTAGGTTCTGTCACTTTGGCCAACATCATTTCGCAAGTTCACCCCGAAGGCACCGTCGCCGCATGCGGTCTTGCCCAAGGCATGGACCTTCCAACATCGGTGGCACCCTTTATTTTGCGGGGCGTGCGCTTGATTGGCGTGAACTCGGTCACAACACCGCTGCCACGCCGCCTCGAAGCATGGCAGCGGTTGGTGCGGGATTTGGATTTGGAAAAACTGAAAATGCTGACCACCCACGTGAAACTCGATGACGTCCCAAAAGTTGCTGAGGATATTGTCGCTGGCAAAGTGCGGGGCCGCGTGGTGGTCGATTTATGATCATGAAAATTGTTGAAGGCGGCCTCGATCACCAACAGGTCGTCGCCATGTTGCGGTTTCATTTCGACACCAACATAGCCGTCACTCCGCCGGGGTCTGCCCATGTATTCGACGTTTCGCGTTTGAAAGGACCTGATGTGTTTTTCTGGTCAGCGTGGATTGGCGAAATGCTGATGGGCGTCGGCGCATTGAAGCTGATGGGCAACGACGAGGGCGAAATCAAATCCATGCACACCCTGCAAACATCGCGCCGCTCCGGCGTGGGCGGGGCGATGCTGCGTCACATCATTGAAGAAGCACAGAAACACGGCGTCAAGCGCCTCTATCTCGAAACCGGATCATTTGAGTTTTTCGCACCAGCGCGCGCACTTTACGCAAAACATGGCTTCAAACCATGCGGACCCTTCGGCCAATACAAACCTGACATCAACAGCACCTTCATGGCAAAAGAGATTTGAAGCTTATTGCTTCGTCTTCATCACCGTGAATTCACCGGCACGAATGCGCTCAGGCAAGCGCTCACACATCACGGCGACAGGTTCTTCGCCATAGGTTGCAATCATGTCGGACAGGGCTGCGAAAATCGCTGCGGTGGCAATGCAATCCGGGTCAATGCCGTCATAAACAGCTTCTTCCCATGCCTCGAGAATATAGCGTAACGCCACTTGTTTTTCGTCCTGCGTGGGCAGGGGAGATTGCATGGCATAGGCTTGTTTAAACATGATGGTCCGCTGGAGAAATGGCACTGCTGATAAAAGTTAACTTAGCAGAGTGCCGTCTCCACACGAGTCAGACCTTAAAGGAAGGTTAACGCAAAAAATCTCATTTTCATCAAACACTTATCAATTTGCGCGCAAGTTTCACCGCGTCGGAGATATTGGGTGCCAATTTAAAATGGTGAACGGCCTCCCAGTGTGTCCACAAAGCAGCAGCTGCATCACTCCTCGCCACTGCCTCGCCGTCAACATAGGCCCCAGTAAAACAACTGATCACATAAATGACATCGGCTGTTTCAATCGTAAAATCACCGACGGCGTGTGAGAGTTGAGCCGTCACACCCGTCTCTTCGAGCAACTCGCGATGCGCCGCTGCAATCGTGCTTTCGCTGGGCTCAATTTTTCCACCCGGCAAGCTCCAGTACCCGTGTCCGACTGCGGACGCCCGTTTTATCAGCAACACGTTATCACCCCGCCACACGCAGACCGATACGGCCTTGATGATTGGTTTTTGTTTGTTAAGCTCTGACCCCATGTGTGGACTCTACAGTTTCAAACGCTCGCCGGAAGAGGCCAGAGGACTTTTCAACTACATTGAAATACCGGACTTTCCGCCGCGCCAATACATCACGCCCGCTGGCCCGATGGCCATTGTGCGCCAGGGCAGTGATGGAGTGAGGCATTTTGCCTTGGTGCGCTGGGGTTTTGTGCCGTCGTGGGCCAAAGAAATTCAACCAAAGCCCCTGATCAACGCACGGTCAGAAACCATTCTGGAGAAGCCAAGTTTCAAAAATGCGATCCGCCGTCGCCGCTGCCTGATTCCAGCTGATGGATTCTATGAATGGGAAGGCGATGTGCCGGGCAAGAAAAAGCCGTGGTACATTCACAGACCTGACAATGGCATGATGGCCTTCGCCGGAATTTGGGAACATTGGATGGGGCCTGATGGCTCAGAGTTGGAAACGGCCGCCATCATCACAACTGTTGCAAATGCGCTGGTCGAAACCATCCACCCCCGCAGCCCTGTCGTGATTCATCCCGAAAATTTTGCCGACTGGCTCGAGGTGCGAAAGGACGATGCGGAAGAGTTGACGCCCCTGATGCAACCGCAGGGCCCGGATTATTTCGCGATGGAGCCGACGGTGATTGTCCGCAACGCTCCGCCGCCGAAACCACCAGCGTCGAAAAAAGTCAGTGGGCAGATGAATTTGTTGTGAGGCGAAGGCTTACCCTACTTGCCCACGATGCCGCAAAAACTGATCTGCAAGCACAATCGCCATCATGGCTTCGCCGACGGGGACTGCGCGAATACCCACGCAAGGGTCGTGGCGGCCTTTGGTGATGATGTCGGTGTTCTCACCGGATGTAGTCACCGTTTCGCGTGGCGACAGAATCGAACTTGTGGGCTTCACCGCAAATCGCACAACAATATCTTGTCCGGTCGAAATGCCGCCCAAAATTCCACCCGCGTGATTGGATTGAAATTCGGCCGTGCCTTTCACCATGCGGATTTGATCAGCATTGTCTTCGCCTGATAGAGCTGCTGATGCAAAGCCGTCGCCGATCTCAACACCTTTGACGGCATTGATGCTCATCATGGCTGAAGCCAGTTCGGAATCCATTTTGGCGTAAAGCGGTGCGCCCCACCCGGCAGGCACACCCGATGCCGTCACTTCTATCACTGCTCCACAGGATGAGCCTGATTTGCGCACACCATCCAAATAGCCTTCCCAGGCTTTGGCCGCTTTGGCGTCAGGGCAGAAGAAGGGGTTGTTGTCGATTTCGGCATCGTCCCAGTTCTGGCGATCAATTTTGTGAGGCCCCATTTGAACCATACAGCCCCGGATTCTGACATCAGGTACAACCACCCGCGCAACAGCTCCGGCAGCAACGCGTGAAGCCGTTTCACGTGCCGATGAGCGCCCGCCGCCACGATAATCCCGGACGCCATATTTCGCGTCATAGGTAAAATCCGCGTGGCCAGGGCGATACTTGTCGCGGATATCGGAATAGTCTTTGGAGCGTTGATCGGTGTTTTCAATCTGGAGCAATATCGGTGCGCCGGTGGTCACCAATCCGTCAGTGCGCTCGTCTTCAAACACGCCAGAAAGGATCCGCACCTGGTCCGCTTCCTGCCGCTGGGTGGTAAAGCGGTTTTGCCCGGGTTTGCGCTTGTCCAAAAAGGACTGGATCATTTCCGCAGAAATTTTCAAGCCGGGAGGGCAACCATCCACCAATGCTCCGATAGCAACACCGTGGCTTTCGCCAAATGTGGAAACACGAAAGAGGTGGCCGAAAGTGTTGTGTGACATATCGCAGTGATTAGTCTGCTCTGTTGCTGCCGTCAAACCACGCGATGCCGCCGTTTTTCAGATGACAGAATTTTCCCTGCGGCGTGGGCAGGTTGACGAGGTCCCGCGGCCCCAAGCCCGCAACTGCGCCCATGAGACAACGACCAACAGCACCATGTGAAATAACAAGCGTCGGGTGATTCATCTCGCTGCGCCAGTGGTTCACACGGACAACACCGTCTTCGTAACTCTCGCCCAATTCGGGC
>JANOPL010000105.1:0-48852 GCA_031421835.1 Hyphomicrobiales bacterium
CTTCGGCAAGGACGCACAGGTGTCCGAAATCGGTCAGGTTCTGTCGGTCGGCGACGGTATTGCCCGCGTTTATGGCCTCGACAATGTGCAGGCGGGTGAGCTCGTCGAATTTCCCGGCGGCATCAAGGGCATGGCCCTGAACCTCGAATCCGACAACGTCGGCTGCGTGATCTTCGGGTCCGACCGGGACATCAAGGAAGGCGACACCGTCAAGCGCACCGGTGCCATCGTTGAAATTCCTGTGGGCAAGGAACTGCTGGGTCGCGTGGTTGATCCGCTCGGCAATCCGCTGGACGGCAAGGGCCCGATCAAGTCGAAGCAAAAGTCGCGCGTGGACGTGAAGGCCCCCGGCATCATTCCCCGCAAATCGGTGAATGAACCGATGGCCACCGGCCTCAAGGCCATTGACGCGTTGATCCCCGTGGGCCGTGGCCAGCGCGAGCTTGTGATCGGGGATCGTCAGACCGGCAAAACCGCCATCATTCTCGATACCATTCTCAACCAGAAGCCCATCCACATTGCGGGTCCTGAAAAGGACAAGCTCTATTGTGTGTACGTGGCGTGCGGACAAAAGCGCTCGACAGTGGCGCAGTTCGTCAAGGTTCTCGAAGACAATGGTGCGATGGAATATTCCGTGGTTGTGGCCGCGACCGCATCAGACCCGGCACCGCTTCAATATCTCGCACCGTTTGCGGGCTGCGCCATCGGGGAATATTTCCGCGACAACGGTATGCATGCGTTGATTGCTTACGACGATTTGTCGAAGCAGGCTGTGGCCTACCGTCAAATGTCGTTGCTGCTGCGCCGCCCGCCGGGCCGCGAAGCTTATCCTGGCGACGTGTTCTATCTCCACTCCCGTTTGCTGGAACGCGCTGCAAAGATGAACGATTCGCTGGGTGGCGGTTCATTGACGGCGTTGCCGGTTATTGAGACGCAAGCCAACGACGTGTCTGCCTACATTCCCACAAACGTGATTTCGATCACTGACGGTCAGATCTTCCTTGAAACCGATTTGTTCTATCAGGGCATTCGTCCTGCGGTGAACGTGGGTCTGTCGGTGTCGCGCGTGGGTTCTGCCGCACAGACAAAAGCCATGAAGCAGGTGGCCGGCAAGATCAAAGGCGAACTCGCCCAGTACCGCGAAATGGCGGCCTTCGCCCAGTTCGGTTCCGATCTTGATGCGGCAACGCAGAAGCTGCTCAACCGTGGTGCGCGTTTGACTGAGTTGCTGAAGCAGGGCCAATTCTCGCCGCTCAAGATGGAAGAACAGGTTGTCTCCATTTACGCAGGTGTGAACGGCTACCTCGATGCGTTGCCCGTCAACAAGATCAAGAGCTTTGAAGAAGGCTTGTTGCGCACCATGAAGGAAAAGCATGCCCCCGTGATGGATGCGATCCGCACGGAAAAGGCAATCTCCGACAAGACCATGGCCTTGCTCAAGGCAGCGGTTGAAGCGTTCACCAAAGCGTTCGCGTAACTCATAAGGGGCCACGATGGCTAGTCTCAAAGACCTGCGCAATCGCATCGCCTCGGTGAAGGCGACACGAAAAATCACCAAGGCCATGCAAATGGTGGCCGCTGCCAAGCTGCGCCGTGCGCAAGAGGCAGCCGTTGCCGCGCGTCCCTATTCGGAACGTATGGCTGTCGTGCTGGCCAACCTCGCGTCAGCGATGGAAGGCAAAGCGGGTGCGCCAAAACTGCTGGCAGGCACCGGTGCTGACCAAGTGCATTTGCTGGTTGTTGCCACGGCTGAGCGTGGTCTTTGCGGTGGCTTCAACACCTCGATCACCAAGCTGGCGCGTGAACATGCAGACCGCTTGTTGCGCGAAGGCAAGACCGTCAAGATCATGACGGTTGGCAAAAAAGGCGCTGACTCCCTGAAGCGACTTTACGGCAAATACTTTGTCGATTCGGTGAATTTCCAAGGCTCAAAGTCAGTGCAGTTTGACCACGCCTCGGGTGTGGGCACAAAAATTCTCGCCATGTTTGAGGCAGGTGAATTTGACGTCTGCACCTTGTTCTTTGCCGAATTCAAATCGGTGATCAGCCAAAAGCCGACGGCCCTTCGCTTGATCCCCGCGCAGTTTGATGCGTCGAAAGCCCCAGACTTGGGTGGCGCAGTTTATGATGCGGAACCTGAGGAAAGCGAAATTCTCGACAACCTTCTGCCGCGCAATATTTCCATTCAGGTGTTCCGTGGACTTTTGGAAAATGCAGCGTCCGAACAGGGTGCCCGCATGTCTGCCATGGATAACGCCACGCGCAACGCCGGTGACATGATCAACAAGCTGTCGATCAAGTACAACCGTCAGCGTCAGGCCCAGATCACCAAAGAACTCATCGAAATTATCTCGGGTGCCGAGGCGTTATAGCCTTTTTGCCCAAAATATGTTATGAAAGCCGTATGACTGAAGAAACCGAAAACCTTGTGCTGGAGATGCTCCGCCGTATTCGTGCCTCGCAAGAGCGCATGGAGCTGGACGTCATCGACATCAAATCAAGGCTGACGGGTGTGGAAATATCTGTGGGTCAATTGACCTCACAATTGGCCACACAGAGTCTGCGGCTGGATCGAATTGAAGAACGTGTTGCCCGGATTGAGCGTAGGCTCGATCTGGTGAACGCGTGAACACCGCACTCTGAAAGGAATAGTCATGGCTAAGAAAGCAACATCATCCTCAATGGCGGGTGCAACGGGTCGCGTTGTGCAGGTGACTGGCGCCGTCGTCGACGTGGCCTTTGATGGCGGCCTGCCGCAAATTTTGAACGCGCTCGAAACCATGAACGGTGAAAACCGTCTGGTGCTCGAAGTGGCCCAGCATTTGGGTGAAAATACCGTGCGCTGCATCGCCATGGATGCGACTGAAGGTCTGGTGCGGGGCCAGGCTGTGCGTGATACCGACTCATCTATCTCGGTTCCCGTAGGTGAAGGTACACTGGGCCGCATCATGAACGTCATCGGTGAACCGATTGACGAAGCGGGACCTATCAAGTTCACAACGCGCAGACCCATCCATGCGCCAGCACCTGACTTCACCGAGCAATCGACAGAAGCCGAAATTCTTGTGACGGGCATCAAGGTGGTTGATCTTCTCGCACCCTATGCGAAGGGCGGAAAGATTGGACTGTTTGGTGGTGCCGGTGTTGGCAAGACCGTTCTCATTCAAGAGCTCATCAACAACATCGCAAAAACCCACGGTGGTTATTCGGTGTTCGCAGGTGTGGGTGAGCGCACCCGCGAAGGCAACGACCTTTACCACGAATTCATTGAGTCAAAAGTCAACGCCGATCCGCATGACAAGGACTCTGATGTCAAATCAAAGTGCGCCCTCGTGTTCGGCCAGATGAACGAACCACCGGGTGCCCGTATGCGTGTGGCGTTGTCCGGCCTCACGGTGGCTGAACATTTCCGTGACGAGGGACAGGACGTGTTGTTGTTCGTCGACAACATTTTCCGCTTCACGCAAGCCGGTTCCGAAGTGTCAGCTCTCCTCGGCCGTATTCCTTCCGCCGTGGGTTATCAGCCAACACTGGCCACCGACATGGGCGCCTTGCAAGAGCGCATTACCACCACCACCAAGGGTTCGATCACCTCGGTGCAGGCGATTTACGTGCCAGCCGACGACTTGACCGACCCGGCCCCTGCAACGTCATTTGCCCACTTGGACGCAACGACGACGCTGTCGCGTTCGATTGCTGAAATAGGCATTTACCCCGCCGTTGACCCTTTGGATTCCACATCGCGCATGTTGTCGCCAGCGATTGTTGGTGAAGAGCATTACGCGGTCGCCCGTCAGGTGCAGTCCATTCTGCAACGCTACAAGGCGCTTCAAGACATCATCGCCATCTTGGGCATGGATGAATTGTCGGAAGAAGATAAATTGTCAGTATCGCGCGCGCGCAAGATTGAACGCTTCATGTCACAACCTTTTGACGTGGCTGCCGTGTTCACTGGTTCCCCCGGCGTGCAGGTGAAGCTCGAAGATACCATCAAGGGTTTCAAGGGTCTGTGTAACGGCGACTACGACCACCTGCCAGAACCCGCCTTCTACATGGTCGGCACGATTGAAGATGCTGTGGCAAAAGCCAAGAGAATGGCTGCTGACGCGGCTTAAGATAGAGTTTGAATTAAACACCCCCTCCCGGCTTCGCCGTACTCCCCCACGCTTCGCGTAAGGGAGAAATTTTCTCCCTCAACGAAGTTGGGGGAGTACCCCGAAGGGGGGAGGGGGTGCCTGATCAAGGAACGACACCATGGCACTGCATTTCGAACTCGTCTCTCCCGCCCGCCTCCTGTACTCAGGTGACGTGGCGTCCGTGCAAATTCCAGGCACCGAAGGCGAAATGACAATCATGGCGCAACACGCACCCGTGCTTGCCACCTTAAAGCCTGGTGTTGTCGTTGTGGCCAAAGACGGTGGCTCTACAGAAAAAATCTTCGTGCGCGGCGGCTTTGCCGAAGTGAACGCGGGCGGATTAACAGTGCTGGCCGAAACCGCAATCCCTTTAGCTGATCTCGACGCCGCAGCAATTGCAGGCCAAATCAAAAACGCCGAAGATGATGTCGCTGATGCCAAGAGCGATGAGTCGCGCGCCAAGGCGAATGAAACCTTGGATCATTTAAGGTCGCTCGCGGCTGCGATTTGAAGCCCTAGGCGGCCTCAGGAATTGATCTCAGATATTGGTAGCTGGCAGTCACGTTTGTTCCAACATTAGTTGAAATGTTTAACTGTCCACCTTCTTTTCTTGAATCGAGTTGGGTTCCTATTTCAATGCTCCATTCATATGGATGCATAATCCCGAAGATCGACATTCCATTTGGTGGAAAAGTAACCTTCACCTTTGCATCAACAATGCCATCAACTCCGGTCGGCGAATACGTTCCGTCGTACTTTGCGCCACCCGCATCAACACCGTAAATCACCCCACCACCGAACACCAATGTACCAACTCCCCAGTTTCGTGGATCGCCGCTTGTGTGAAATTGAATCTGATACATACCTTCCCGCATAGAAGAGTCCTTTCCAATTGCTTTTTCAATTTCAGCCTGTCGTAGGCTGATCGGCAACATCTGAAACAATCTCAAATATGCCTCTACTGGTCCTGGAACTTCACGCTCTCCCCGAACCCACATGTTCACCGCCCTTGCAGTGACGCCCACCAATTTGGCAAATGTCACCTGAGACACATCACTACTAACAAGAATTGCTCTTAACTCAGTTCCAAACATAGAACAACAGTACATATTAAATAGAACATTGTCAAATAAAACGAATCGTTGTAGAACTTATGAAGAACACGCAATTAAGCGTGTTCATCATGAAAGTTGATACTATGAAAACACTGAAACCAGGCAGCACTGCCCCACGTTCCGGCCAATACGCAATAGTTGGTACTCGCGGTGGAGATACAGGAAAAGAACGCACGGTTACAAAGGGTGAGCCAATGCCACCAACTCCGCAATCGGGTCAAACTTACAAAATGGCTGATCCGACTAAAAATGGAAGCGGTCGTGCCTAGGCAATGCTTTGGCTTCTAATCTACGCCAACTGAAGCCCGTGGCAATCGTCTCGGGCTTTTCCAGTTTGAATGAACTCTACCAATACTATTTCTATCCGCTGTAATTCATGGGAAACTCCGCAAGGCGGGGACAGCGCTCCTACCCACAATTTATTTTCCTAGAATCCCTTGACATTGTTCCTATTATGTTCCATATACCCTTCCGATGGTTTTGGAATGGAGGGGTCAGAGTTGCTAACTTATCAAACCTGCCAGAACCATGTGCAGCGCCTGCGGGTGGATGGAGAAGTACCATCTGTTCCCGGGAGCCGAGGGTTAGACCCGCAAGCACTAACGACTTGCGCGCACTGGAGGCCGAGCAACCCGCGCTACGAAAGTATGCGCCTCTGCAAGAGCGAACCCTGGATGACTGCCGTATTGAAAAGATACGGAAACTTAGGTCACCCCCAAATTTCGGCACAAATCGCTGCGTTTTGTGAAGAGGCTTTAAGCCGAACCCAATACATTCTTAAATCTACCGCATGCTGGCTTGAAGCAAGGACCAAAACATCCCCTCGCTTTTATTTTCATGGTCCGCCGTGAGAGATTTTTGTCACGCACCCTCTCCCCTAGCAATCGCTTGCGATTGCGGAGTACTCCCCCACGCGTTCCGCGCGAGGGAGGAAAGACTCATGCTTTCTCCCTTGGCGCGCAGCGACGGGGGAGTACCCGCAGGGGGAGGGGGTGTTTCAGCAGAATCGGTTTCAAACATAAAACACCGTAGCAGTGAGCAGCCTCCCGCTCACTCCCCGCCGCCGCCCACCTTCCGCCAGCGGTGGACGATTTCTGTTTCACAGCCTTTGAACAGCAAGAACAGCAAAAGCGACGCCACGGCATTCCAGCAGATTTCGAGAAATTGAATGAAGCCGCCATCGGCCAAGCCCATGAACCCATAATCGGCGATGAAGCGCAGATTGCTGCTGGCAATTTGATACAGATTGAATGTGGTCCAGGTAAATACCACGGCACTCAAACTCAACCCCAGAAACAACCAGAACATATGCCAGTTCTGCAACACCAGAAATCGCCGCATGCTTCACCCTCTTTCTGTATTGAGAAAGGGTTAACCCCATTCTCAGGCAAGTCAACGTCCGGGTCTGCACGACCCATTCGTTTCACCTTCCTTAACGGCTGCAATGGCAGGCTGCGCGCTTGACTCAAAGACCGGTGGATGGCCTTTCCCATGTTTTCTATTCTGTCTAATCTTGGACCGGAGATTCCCGTTGCCCTGTTTCTGATGGGCATCATGGGCCTCAGGGCGAAGGTGTGGCCGAAAGCATCCGTCGTCATCAAAGCCGATTCCGCCACCGTGTTTGAGATGATCGATGTCGAACACGGCAAACGCGAGGATTGGGGCCGCACGACCACCCTGACCGAGATGGTTGATCCTGACCGGGGCACTTTCCGCAAAACCTATTCAACCGCGCTGACCACTGGCGAGGTGCGCCAATCCTCAGCCTTGTTTTCCGTGCGCCATCGACAGCCTGGCAAGCGGCTTGAGATTCAACGTGAGGGATTGGAGGGCAGAAGCCTCAACAACGAACTGCTGAGCCAGACTTATGAACTCGCCCCTGTGGGTGATGCGACGCGCCTTACCACCACCTATGAATGGGGTCCGCGTCCGCTGTTGGCGCAATTGGTGGCCAGAGCCGATTTATGGGGCGGGGCTTACCGCCTCAAGGCGCTGGCTGAAACAGGCCGAGCCGACAACACCGCCTATCAATGGATCACGGCTGGTGTTGCTGCTGTCACGGGTGCCCTGTCGCTGGCCGCATTCTCCATGTTCCTGGGCTGGGTTGCTTCAGTCATGTTGATTGTGGCTTTGTTCGTGCACGAGTTTGGTCATCTGCTGGCCTATCGCATGATCGGGCAACCGTGGGGCCGGATGATCTTCCTGCCGTTTCTGGGTGCCATTGCCATTCCACGCCTGCATTATTCGAGCCAGGCCCAAGTTGTATTTTCTGCCTTGATGGGCCCTGGCTTTTCCCTGCTGTTGGCGGTGATGTGTTCGCTCTATGCCCAGTATATTGACGCGGACAACACCTTTGTCATTCTCTTGGGCGTCATCACAATCCTTCTCAACATTTTCAACCTGCTGCCGATGGAGCCCCTGGACGGCGGCATTGCGCTTCGTTCCGTGCTCAACAAAGTGATCGGCAAATATGCGCGTTTTGGTCTGATGGCCATTGGTGTGGCCATTGCAGGCTTGGGCTTTGCGCTGTCACAAATCGTGCTGGTGATATTCGGGGTGATTGCAATTGCCATGAACTTCCGCAGCCGGTCCATCGATGCGGGCCTGGCGTCCATGTCACGATGGCAAGTGGGTGCGTCACTGGCCGGCTATTTTGGTATCATCGTCGGCTATATCGGGTTACTGTTATCCTATAAGGATCTGGTTTCCGTTTTGAACGCCGTGAAGACAGTGACATCCAGTGTGTGATGGATATCCTCAGCGACTATAAAACCAAAATAGCCTCAAGGCTGTGGCAGGCGGATTCCGAACAAGAGGTGGTGGTTGTCAAACTGGCAGCGCTGCTTTCGGCGTTGCGGGCGAACCCTGTGAAGCCTGCTGGTTTCCTGCGCCAACTCTTTAAAAAACAACCTGAATCACCACGGGGGCTCTACATTCACGGCGATGTCGGGCGCGGCAAAACCATGTTGATGGATCTGTTTTATGAACACGTGGAGGGTTGGCCCAAGAAGCGCGTCCACTTCCATGCGTTCATGCAGGATGTTCATAAAGCCCGGGCGCAGCAGAAAACCGTTGAACAGATCGCCGATGATATTTCCCGCAACGCAAAATTGCTTTGCCTTGATGAAATGCAGATTGTCGATATTGCCGATGCGATGATTATCGGGCGTTTGTTCGAGGCCATGGAGCAGCGCGGCGTTGTCTTGGTCACCACGGCCAACCTGCCGCCGGATGGCCTCTACAAGGACGGTTTGAACCGCGACCTGTTCGTGCCGTTCATTGCCAAGCTGAACCAGAAACTGGATGTGGTGTCGCTGAACTCCATCAAGGATTACCGGTTGGGCCGCGTGCGCGCCCACAACACCTATCTGTCCCCCGCAACAGCTGAGAACCGCGTTGCTTTCAATCGACTTTGGCATGACTTGACGGACGGCGCGATGGGCAAGGCCGAAGTGCTGGACGTGCTGGGTCGGAAGCGCCATGTGCCAAAAGTTGCACATGGCTGCGCGTCCTTCACATTTTTCGAACTCTGTGGGGAGGCGCTGGGTCCGGCAGATTATCTCGCGATATCCCAAGCCTATCGCACGGTGTTCATGTCGGGGGTGCCAAAACTGAAGGCGCATCAGCGCAACGAGACCAAACGTTTCATCCTGATGATCGACAGTTTTTATGACGCCAAGACCCGGCTTGTGATTTTGGCTGAAGACCGCCCGGAAAATTTGTTTCCAAAAAACCAGCACGCCTTCGAAAGCCAGCGCAGCATTTCCCGTCTCAAGGAAATGCAATCGGCGTCCTGGTGGGGGAAGACGATTGTCGATACCTGAATTGCAATGATCAGCCCTTGAAGCCTGCTCTTAACGGGTCTAGGAGGGTGCCGCTTTCGCATTGCAACATGCCGGACAGAGCTACTGGCACATGAAACAGGTCGTTGGGAGACATAAATGGCGCGCAAGAAAATCGCATTGATCGGTGGCGGCATGATCGGGGGCACCTTGGCGCACCTCGCGGGCCTCAAGGAATTGGGCGACGTGGTGATTTTCGATATCGCGGAAGGTTTGCCGCAGGGCAAAGCCTTGGACCTCTCGCAATCAAGTGGCGTTGAAGGTTTCGACGCCAAGCTCACGGGTGCAAACTCTTATGAAGCCATTGCCGGTGCCGACGTCTGCATCGTCACCGCAGGCGTTCCTCGGAAACCCGGCATGAGCCGCGATGATCTTGTGGGCATCAACCTGAAAATCATGAAGTCCGTCGGTGAAGGCCTCAAAGCCCATGCGCCCGATGCTTTTGTGATTTGCATCACCAATCCATTGGACGTCATGGTGTGGGCACTGCAAAAATTCTCAGGCATCCCCATGCATAAGCTCATTGGCATGGCCGGGGTTTTAGATAGCGCCCGTTTCCAGCATTTTTTGGCGGAAGAATTCAAAGTCTCAGTGAAAGATGTCAACGCCTTCGTCTTGGGCGGCCACGGCGACACCATGGTGCCGCTGACGCGCTACTCGTCGGTTGCAGGTATTCCCGTGCCTGACCTCATCAAGATGGGTTGGAGCACTCAAGAAAAAATCGACCAGATTGTCCAACGCACGAGAGATGGCGGCGCTGAGATTGTGAACCTCTTGAAAACAGGTTCGGCTTATTACGCCCCTGCTTCTGCTGCCATTGCCATGGCTGAAAGCTACCTCAAGGATTACAAGCGCGTGCTCCCCTGTGCGGCTTACCTTGATGGTCAATATGGTGTGACGGGAACTTATGTGGGCGTGCCCGTTGTGATCGGCGAAAATGGTGTGGAACGCATTGTCGAAGTGGCCCTTGATACAAATGACACAGCAGGCTTCCAAAAGTCTGTCGATGCCGTGCACGGGTTGATGGCGTCTGCCAAAACACTGGCACCGGAATTGGCGTAACCGATGTTTCGAGGCATTGCTTTGCAATGCACCTCAGCATGAGGGAATTCTAATAACCTCATCCTGAGGTGCGAGCCAAAGGCGAGCCTCGAAGGATGCGCAACAAGCTGTAACGAGGACTTCAAATGAACATCCACGAATACCAAGCCAAAGCCGTGCTCCGGGAATTTGGGGTAGCGACCGGAAAAGGCTCACCCGCCTTTACTGTTGATGAAGCCGTGAAAGCAGCCGAAGGCCAACCTGGGCCTGTCTGGGTCGTCAAAGCCCAGATCCATGCCGGTGGTCGCGGCAAGGGTGGTGGTGTGAAAGTTGTCAAATCCATCGCGGATGTGAGGACGGAATCACAACGCATTCTCGGCATGACATTGGTGACACCGCAAACCGGACCGCAAGGCAAATTGGTGCAGCGGCTCTATATCGAAGAAGGCACTGCCATTGCCCGCGAGCTTTATTTGTCCATTCTGGTCGACCGCACCACGTCGCGCGTGGCTTATATCGCCTCAACGGAAGGTGGCATGGACATTGAAAAAGTGGCGCATGACACGCCGGACAAAATTGCGACGATTTATGTGGACCCTGCTGCAGGTTACCAACCCTACGTGGGCCGAAAAATTGCCGCTGCCTTGAAGCTTGAAGGTGACCTTGCCAAGCAGTGCAACAAGATGATGGGCCAGCTTTATACCGCCTTCACGACCAAGGACATGAGCCTGCTCGAAATCAACCCCCTGGTTGTGACCAAAGACAACATGCTGGTGGCGCTCGATGCGAAAGTGAACTTCGATTCCAACGCGCTCTACCGTCACCCCGAAATCCTTGAACTGCGCGACCTCTCGGAAGAAGACCCCAAGGAAATCGAAGCCTCGAAATATGACCTCTCCTATGTCGCCTTGGACGGCACCATCGGCTGCATGGTCAATGGCGCAGGCCTCGCCATGTCCACCATGGACATCATCAAACTCTACGGCGAAGAACCCGCCAACTTCCTTGACGTTGGCGGCGGGGCCACCAAGGAAAAAGTAACAGCCGCCTTCAAGATCATCACCGCTGATCCAAAAGTCAAAGGCATCCTCGTCAACATTTTCGGCGGCATCATGAAATGCGACGTGATCGCGGAAGGCGTCATCGCAGCGGTGAAAGATGTGGGCCTCAAAGTGCCACTGGTGGTGCGCCTTGAAGGGACCAATGTGGAACTGGGCAAAGATATCATCAACAAGTCGGGCCTTAATGTCATCTCCGCCGATGACCTCAACGATGCCGCGAAGAAAATTGTTAAAGCCGTGAAGGAAGCCGCCTGATGGGGCTGGCTCGTCCCCGCAGGGGTGCCAAAGTGGGCATGACTGCAATTCTATTGCTGTGTTCGCCCACATTAAGTTCTGCGGACCCGACTAGCCTCGATTTCAATAAGATTTTTGGTGAGTTCTGCTTGGAAACATTTCCGGATGTAGAAAAGTTGAAACAGCTCACAACTTCTTCTGACTTCACTCCTGTGACAGATGCGCTGCTTTCGAAAGTTCTTGGTCCTTCTGGCAATGAAGCCAGTTGGCAAGGGTGGCAGTTTACAAGGGGCAGATACGTATATTTTGTCGGGTTTGCAGAGGGAAAGTTCAAAGGCGTTCCTGGTCAAACATGCAATCTCGCCACTTATGAGCAAAACAACGCGGCCATTACTCAAAGTCTGCCAGAGGTTTTCACTGCTTCGAAGCAGATCGAGTTTGTCGAAGCAGGCACTCGAACCACAATATTCGAACTGAAGAAAGATCGGGATTCGCTCTTACTAATCGCCAATGACCATCTGCCAAGCAAATTGAGATTTCTGAACGTTACGTTAACAAATGATCCTAGGGCCAATTGAATCATGTCCATTCTCGTCAATAAGAAAACCAAAGTCATCTGCCAGGGCATTACCGGCAACAATGGTACTTTTCACACTGAGCAGGCCATAGCCTATGGCACGCAGATGGTGGGTGGTGTGACACCGGGCAAGGGCGGGCAAAAACATTTGGGCCTTCCAGTTTATGATACGGTCGCCGAAGCGCGGGAACGCACGGGTGCTGATGCTTCGGTTATTTATGTGCCGCCGCCGTTTGCCGCTGACTCGATTCTCGAAGCCATCGATGCTGAAATTTCGTTGATTGTCTGCATCACTGAAGGCATTCCCGTGCTTGATATGGTGCGGGTGAAGCGCGCCCTTTCGGGCTCCAAATCCCGCCTCATCGGGCCGAATTGCCCCGGCGTCCTGACGCCCGGTGAATGCAAGATCGGTATCATGCCCGGCAACATTTTCAAGAAGGGTTCCGTCGGCATCGTTTCACGCTCCGGCACCTTGACCTATGAAGCAGTGTTCCAGACCACACAACAGGGCCTCGGCCAGACCACGGCTGTGGGCATTGGTGGCGACCCTGTGAAGGGCACGGAATTCATCGACATGTTGGAGATGTTCCTTGCCGACCCCAAGACCCAATCCATCATCATGATTGGTGAAATCGGAGGCTCCGCCGAGGAAGACGCGGCGGAATTCATCCGCAAAAACAAAGTCAAAAAGCCCATGGCGGGCTTTATCGCGGGCGTAACGGCTCCTCCCGGCCGCCGTATGGGCCATGCGGGTGCCATTATTTCCGGTGGTAAGGGTGACGCAGGCTCTAAAGTGGATGCCATGAAGCGGGCGGGTATTGCGGTTTCGGCGTCTCCAGCACTTTTGGGTGAAACGCTGATGAAAAAGTTGAAGCGGAAATAATTTAGTCATAAAGATGTTACAGAGAAGATACGTCAGCAGCTCAACTGCTGGTGGCCATACAGTTAAAGTACCAAGTTCAAAGCGGGCATTTGCGCCCACCCGGCATGTTGGCAATGAAGCCAAATCCCGGATAACGGACAGACGGGACGGACGACATGAACAAGACCGAAGCCACTGCGGCTTTCGAGGAAACCTCATTCCTCTATGGTGGAAACGCCAAATTTGTCGAGGAGCTTTACCAAACCTATCTGAATAACCCCGCCGCCGTGGATAGCCATTGGCGGTCTTTCTTTGACCAGATGTCAGGAGATGCGCCAACACCCTCAGGCCCGTCGTGGGCGCGAGCAGACTGGCCGCCGAAGCCTTCCGACGAGCAAACAGCTGCTCTCGACAGCAACTGGGTTGAAGTTGAAAAGGCCATTGCGGCGAAAATCGCAGCGGCTATGCCTAAAGGTGCCAAGCAAGTACCAACCGTTGCTGCACCCGTTGCCGTTGCAACGCCGACGGCCAATGCCGATGAAATCAAAAAAGCCACGATGGATTCGGTGCGCGCTTTGATGATGATCCGCGCTTATCGTATGCGTGGGCATTTGGCGGCTGACCTTGATCCCTTAAAACTCAAAGAGCCAATGAACCACCCGGAGCTGGATCCGGCGTCCTATGGCTTTACAGCAGCGGATTTAGACCGCCCTATTTTCCTCGACCATGTGTTGGGGTTGGAAAAAGCAACCATTCGGCAAATGGTCGACATCCTGAAGCGCACCTATTGCGGCACCCTGGGTGTGGAGTTCATGCACATTTCAGACCCTGAGCAAAAAGCCTGGCTGCAAGAGCGCATCGAGGGTCAAGGCAAGGAAATCCGCTTCACCAAAGAGGGCAAGAAAGCCATCTTGGGCAAGCTCATCGCCGGCGAGGATTTCGAACAATTTCTCAACGTAAAATATACCGGCACCAAGCGCTTTGGCCTTGATGGCGGTGAAGCGATGATCCCGGCACTGGAACAAGTCATCAAGCGCGGCGGCAATTTGGGCGTCACTGAAATCGTTGTCGGCATGGCGCATCGCGGTCGCCTCAACGTGTTGGCGAACGTTATGGGCAAACCATTTTCCGCCATCTTTCATGAGTTTCAAGGGGGCTCGTCAACACCCGATGAAGTTGAGGGATCGGGTGACGTCAAGTATCACTTGGGCTCATCCTCTGACCGCGTGTTTGATGGCAACACGGTTCATTTGTCGTTGACGGCAAATCCATCGCACTTGGAAATCGTTGATCCCGTGGTGTTGGGCAAGGCCCGGGCGAAACAAGACCAACGTGGCGACAAGTCCCGGACCTCGGTCATGCCGTTGCTCATCCATGGTGATGCGGCCTTTGCAGGTCAAGGTGTGGTGGCTGAATGTTTGGGTCTCTCCGGCCTTAAAGGTCACCGCAACGGTGGTTCGCTGCACTTCATCATCAACAACCAGATTGGCTTTACCACATCGCCCATCTGGTCGCGCTCCTCACCTTATCCATCAGACATCGCCAAGATGATCGAAGCGCCGATTTTTCATGCCAATGGCGATGATCCGGAAGCGGTGGTGTTTGCCGCCAAGATTGCAACGGAGTTCCGCCAGCAGTTCAAGAAGCCGGTTGTCGTTGACATGTTCTGCTACAGGCGCTTTGGCCATAATGAAACCGACGAACCTGCCTTCACCCAACCTTTGATGTACAAGCGCATCAGCTCGCACAAGCGGGTTGTTGAAATATACGGCACACGCCTCGTCGATGAAGGTGTCATCACACTTGCTGAATTCAACGCCATGAAAGCTGACTACCGCAAGGTGTTGGAAGACGCGATGAGTGTGGCCACGGGTTATAAAGCCAACAAAGCGGACTGGCTGGATGGCCGCTGGTCGGGCATGAAAACCGCGACTTCGATGGAAGATGACCGTCGTGGTCAAACTGGTGTGCCCTTGGAAAAGTTGAAGGTCTTGGGCCAGAAGCTCACCAAGATTCCAAAATCATTCTCACCCCACAAGACCATGCAGCGCGTGCTGGATGCACGCGCCAAAATGTTCGATGATGAAGCAGGCTTTGATTGGGCTTCGGCGGAATCCCTGGCCTTTGCAACATTGCTGGACGACGGCACGAAAATTCGCTTGTCTGGACAAGACGTGCAACGCGGCACTTTTTCGCAACGCCACGCAGTGATCGTCGATCAGGCCAATGAGAAGCGTTACACGCCGCTCAATCATTTGAAAAAAGACCAGGATATCAAAATCGAAGTCATCAACTCGATGCTGTCGGAAGAAGCCGTGCTTGGGTTTGAATACGGTTATTCCCTCGCTGAGCCCAATGCGCTGGTGTTGTGGGAGGCACAGTTCGGCGACTTTGCCAACGGTGCCCAAGTGATCTTCGATCAATTCCTGTCGTCGGGTGAGCGCAAATGGTTGCGCATGTCGGGCCTCGTGTGCTTGCTGCCCCATGGCTATGAAGGCCAGGGGCCGGAGCATTCATCGGCGCGTCTCGAACGCTTCCTGCAAATGTGCGCGGAAGACAATATGCAAATTGCAAATTGCACCACGCCTGCAAACTATTTCCACATTCTGCGCCGTCAAATGAAGCGCGAATTCCGCAAACCTCTGGTGATGATGACACCGAAATCTCTGTTGCGTCACAAGCGAGCCACATCAACTCTGGCCGAGATGGACGAGACATCATCGTTCCACCGGTTGCTGTGGGATGATGCGGAGTTTTTGAAGAGTGAGAAGATCAAGCTGGTGAAAGACGAGAAGATGCGTCGCGTCATCCTGTGTTCCGGCAAGGTCTACTACGATCTTTATGAAGAGCGTGAAAAGCGTGGTGTCAATGACATCTATCTGCTGCGCGTCGAACAGCTTTACCCATGGCCGCACAAAGCATTGGCACAAGAGTTGTCCCGTTTCAGCAAGGCCGAATTCATCTGGTGCCAGGAAGAACCCATGAACATGGGGGCATGGACATTCGTGCAGCCGGGCATTGAACGTGTGCTGGATTTCATCAAGGCAAAAAACACAAGGCCACGTTATGTGGGACGCCCGGCATCGGCGTCGACTGCGACGGGCTTGATGAGCAGACATTTGAAAGAACTCAAAGCATTCCTCGACGAAGCTTTGGCGTAGTTTGCGCTCGCTTCTTCCATTTCTATTTCATTTTAAGGCGACATTTCGATGAGCAAAGATATTAAAGTTCCAACCCTTGGTGAAAGTGTTGTGGAGGCCACCATTGGCAAGTGGTTCAAAAACGAGGGAGATTTCGTCAAGGCGGACGAACCTCTTGTGGAACTTGAAACTGATAAGGTAACGGTTGAAGTGCCAGCCCCAGCATCCGGCAAGCTGGAAAAAATTGTAGCGCTGGCTGGCACCACAGTGACCATCGGCGCATTGCTGGGTTCAATCGCTGAAGGTGAAACCGGAACTGTTGCTGCCGTTCCCGTAGCCAAGAAAGTGGAGGCAGTACCAGCGCCCGCTCCCGTTGTTGCAAAGGCGGCAGAACAAACCTTATCGCCCGCCGTGCGCAAGGCCATGGTTGAAAATCAAATCAACCCCGCTGAGGTAGCTGGCTCCGGCAAGGATGGCCGCATCACCAAGGGCGATGTGATCACGCATCTCGAAAAGCCTGTTGCAGCACCTGTGGCAACCACTCCTGTGGCCGCAGCACCTCAAGGTGCCGAAGAACGCGTGAAGATGACGCGTCTGCGCGCCACCATCGCCAAACGTTTGAAGGATGCGCAAAACACTGCCGCCATGCTCACCACCTTCAACGAGGTTGACATGACAGCCGTCATGGCGCTGCGCAATCAATACAAGGATGTGTTTGAGAAAAAACACGGCACCAAATTGGGTTTCATGAGCTTCTTTGTAAAAGCCGTGATTCAAGCGTTAAAAGATGTGCCCGCCGTCAATGCTGAAGTCGATGGCGAAGACATCGTTTACAAGAATTACTACCACGTCGGCGTCGCCGTCGGCACCGATAAGGGCCTCGTGGTTCCAGTGGTGCGCAATGCTGACATGTTGAGCTTTGCCGGCATCGAACAGACCATCGCAGGCTATGGCAAGAAGGCACGTGACGGACAGCTGACCATCGCCGATATGCAGGGCGGCACCTTTACCATTTCAAATGGCGGCATCTACGGCTCACTGATGTCGACTCCCATTCTCAACGCGCCCCAATCCGGCATCTTGGGCATGCACAAGATACAAGACCGCCCCATCGCCATGAATGGCCAAGTGGTCATCCGCCCGATGATGTATCTCGCCCTGAGCTACGATCACCGCATCGTCGATGGCAAGGAAGCCGTAACTTTCCTCGTGCGTATCAAGGAAGGCTTGGAAGATCCGCAGCGGGCGTTGTTGGACTTGTAAAAATGGAAGATAAGTTTGAGGAAGAGGACGACTCAGCCGACAATGAAGTTGTAGTCGGAAAACTCGTTGCGACTTTTCCAGGTGTTGAGTGGGTTAGTTCACAGCAAAATGAGAATGGTTGGTGGTGGGTCAAATTTCATTTGGATATGGAAGCACCTGCATCACTGGTAATCGTTCAAGCATTAGCCTATATATTTAATGGGCTATCCTTGAACGATCCCCTTCCCACACGTTTTTTTCCAACCTCTTCTCCGCCGGATATGAATGGCGGGCCTAAAGATGGGTTGCATTGGGTTGTTGAGTCGATTGGCGATGATGTAATTCCGTCAGATATCTACGCGGCCATAGACGACACTTTACTTTTTGACGTTGAGTCAGTTGATGACTGGTTGAATTGGCCAGCCCGCGAAGAGGAAAAATAAATGATCCACGACGTCATCATCATCGGTACTGGCCCTGGTGGCTATGTCTGCGCCATTCGTGCGGCACAGCTTGGCTTGAAAACACTTGTCATTGAAAAGCGCGCTGCGCACGGTGGCACTTGCCTCAACGTCGGCTGCATCCCCTCGAAAGCGTTGCTGCATGCGACTGAACTGCTGCACGAGTCAAAGCACTCTTTCGCCAAAATGGGTCTGATCGCCGATACGAAAGTTGACTACATTCAGCTGATGAAATTTAAACAGGAAGCCATCGACGGCAATACCAAAGGCATCGATTTTTTGTTCAAGAAAAACAAAATTGACGTATTGCGCGGGTCCGCGAAAATTCTGGGCGCTGGCAAGGTTGAAGTTGACGGCACGGTGCATGAGGCCAAGTCCGTTGTCATCGCCACAGGCTCTGACTCTGCCAAGTTGCGTGGCGTTGAAGTGGATGAGAAGCAAATCGTCACCTCTACAGGCGCACTGACGCTCGAAAAAATTCCAGCCACCATGACCGTGATCGGTGCTGGCGTCATCGGGCTGGAATTGGGCTCGGTTTACGCAAGGCTTGGCACCAAGGTCACTGTGGTTGAATACTTGGACCGCATTTTGCCGGGTATGGATCTGGATGCCGCAAAGGCCTTTCAGCGCTTGCTTGAAAAACAAGGCTTCACGTTCAAGCTCGGCCACAAGGTCACTTCGGCGAAAGCCACCACGTCTGGCGTTACTCTTACGGTGGAAGCTTCAGCGGGTGGCGCGCTGGAAGAACACCGGTCTGACGTGGTGCTCGTTGCCATTGGCCGTAGCGCTTACACGGAAGGCCTCGGCGCTCAGGAAGCTGGCATCGCGCTCGACGACCGGGGCCGCGTGATTGTTGATGATCATTTCGCAACATCGGTCAAAGGCATCTACGCCATTGGCGACGTCATCCGCGGGCCAATGCTCGCGCATAAGGCTGAAGACGAAGGCGTTGCCCTGGCTGAACTTCTTGTGGGGCAGGCGGGGCATGTCAACTATGACGTCATCCCCGGTGTGGTTTACACCTCACCGGAACTGGCTTCGGTTGGCAAAACTGAAGAAGAACTGAAAGCCGCAGGCATCGCCTACAAAGCTGGCAAGTTCCTGTTCATCGCCAATGGCCGTGCGAAGGCCAATCAGACCACGGATGGGTTTGCGAAAATTCTCGCCGACGCCAAAACCGACAAAGTGCTGGGTGCGCATATTATCGGGCCGCAGGCAGGGGAGCTCATTCACGAAGTCGCTGTGCTCATGGAATTCGGCGGCTCTGCCGAAGACCTGGCCCGCACCACCCATGCCCACCCCACATTATCGGAAGCCGTAAAGGAAGCGGCGTTGGCTGTTGCAGGCCGCGCCATCCATTCGTAGATACGGTAAAATTTTAGCAATCTACTTAAACGGACCGCAATCCCGGCCTGTTACAACGCATTCAAATAAAAATGAATGGGACGGGCAGAATGTCAAACGCACATGTCGATGTAATGGTACTGGACGATGACGTGGATTTGTTGACCAGCGTTGCAGAATTGTTGGCTGATTCAGGTTACAAGGTCAAAGGCTTTGCCGATCCTGAAAGTGCGGTGGAGTTTGCTGTTGACCGTTCGTTTACCGTAGGTTTGTTTGATTTCCGCTTGGGTTCGCTCAAAAACGGCTTGGATGTGGTGGAAACCATGCAAGCCATGGGCTCCAAGGCCAATTTCGTTTTGGTGACGGCTGACGTGGAACGCGCCACGCAACTGCGTGCCATGGGCCTCAAGGTATTTGAATTCATGCGCAAGCCCGTGCAGCCACAGGAATTGCTCGACACGGTCGAGCGCGCCATGGAAATGTCCAAGGCCGCTTAAAGCCCGGTTGTCGCCATCAGTTTCGTGCCGTCACTAAACCGCGAGAAGCGATAAGGCGATGGATCAACACATGGTTTCTGATTGGTTACAATCTCAGCCATGAGTTTTCCGGCACCCGGTCCAAGGCCAAAGCCATGCCCTGAAAAGCCTGAGGCCATGAACAGTCCGGGTATCGCTTCAATCCTGTCAATGACGGGCACTGCGTCCGGTGTGGCATCAATCATCCCGGCCCAAGTCTCTTCAATCCGCATTTCGGCAAAGGCCGGATAGATTTTTTGCAATGCTGACGCTGCATCCTCCAGCAGATGTGCGAAGGGTTGGGGATCGAGTATGCGCACTTTCTCAAAAGGTGAGACTTGGTGCAAGGCCCAGCGCCCTGCCAATGACCATTCGTGAAAAA
Source organism: Hyphomicrobiales bacterium (assembly GCA_031421835.1). Lineage (GTDB taxonomy): Bacteria > Pseudomonadota > Alphaproteobacteria > Rhizobiales > Aestuariivirgaceae > Aestuariivirga. Next base: position 19,953 of record JANOPL010000105.1, read on the forward strand.
AGCGCCTCCCCAATCGCAGCTTCACAGCCTTCCGGTCCTTCATCAGAATCGGCAGGAAATCTGTCATGAAACGCAGGTGGCTGGGTGTGAGGTCAGCAACAGAATACATGTTGTGGGCAATCGTATATCCACCGTCCACGCGCTTTCTCACCGCAAATTTATTGCCGGAGAATGTGCGGATGTGACCAAGGTCAATCGGGCTGGTGCGCATGACGGACGAGATCACACCGCTTTGAGGAAAACGCACATTCAGATTGTCAAGAAAGCGCCCGGACCAATAGCCGCCTGCGAGAATCGCCGTATCGGTTTTGATTGTACCCTTCTCCGTCACAACCTCGCAAACGCGTCCGGTGTGTTGTTCAATTCCACGTGCAGCGCACTGGGTGAATATTTTGCCGCCTTTCGACTTGAAATACTCGGCCATGGCAGACACTGCAATGAAAGGTTCAGCACGGCCATCATCGTAGGTAAAAAGTCCGCCCAACCACGTGGTTGTTGCACCGGGTGCCAGGGTTGCCGCTTCGGAACTGCCGATCATGCGGGATGACAAGCCGTAGTGTTTGACGTTGGCGTCACACCATGCCTGGTGATCTGCCATGTCTTTTTCCGTTTCCGACAAGTAGACAATACCACAGGTGCGGTAGCCGGTTTCAGCGCCAATCCTGGCGTTCATGCCCCGCCATAAATCCAGTGACACTTTGATGAGCGGAATTTCCCTGGGGTCACGCCCCATCTGGCGGCACCAGCCCCAGTTGCGCGAGGATTGTTCGGCCGCCACTTCGCCTTTTTCGAGAACGACAACATCAAGACCGTGGGCCTGCAATGCGATGGCCGTTGATATGCCAATAATGCCAGCACCAATGATGACGGCATCGGCACGACTTGGCAGTTCAAGAGAAGATGAAACAGGCGTTATGATTGGCATATGTCATCATCGCCGAAGTATCGTTCGAAGGCAATCAGATGGGGAAAGCCTTTCGATATTGTTCGAGTAAGTGTGATCTGTTCACTTCGGTATAAACCTGTGTCGTCGACAAGCTGGCATGGCCCAGCAAATCCTGGATGACACGAAGATCAGCGCCGTTGCCCAAGAGGTGGGATGCAAAACTATGGCGCATGGCGTGTGGGGTTGCGGTATCCGGCAGGTTCAACGCCGAGCGCAAGCGTTGCATCGACAGTTGCACAATGCGCGGACTTAACACACCGCCTTTTGCCCCACGAAACAGCGGTTCCGATTGTTTCAGCGGAAACGGGCAGAGTTCCGTGTAAGCGTCAATCAAGGTTTTGACGTCTGGCAACAGTGGCACCAGCCGACCTTTGCCACCTTTGCCAATTATTGTCATCGGGTTGTGGCGCAATTGCGCTTCCGTCACGGCGACGGCTTCAGAAATACGAAGTCCGCACGCATAGAGAAGCGTCAGAATGGCCTTGTCGCGTGCTGCAATCCACGGCACTTCGGAGGCCATGTCTTCGTCAGTTGTCACCTTCTCTGCCATTTCCACAGAAAGAGGTCGTGGAATGGCGTGGGGCAATTTGGGCGAACGCACAGCGCCATAGGCTTTGTTTTGAAAATATCCACGCGCCTCAGCAAAGCGGAAGAAGGAGCGAATTGCCGAAACTTGTCGCGCCAACGACCGCACTTCAATACCATCATTGCGCCGTCGTGCCATGAAACTGCGGAAGTCTGATAACGGCAACAACGCCAAGTCTTTTGCTGTTGCCAATTGTCCCAGATGCTCACTCAAAAACCTGCCAAACTGCCGAATGTCCCGGTCATAGGCCTCAAGTGTTTTGGGGGACACCCGCTTTTCCTTCGTCAAAGATTTCAGCCAGGCTGAAACGACTTCAGCAGCATCAGGGGCGAGGTTGAAAGTGACAATGTCCATGCAACCAAAATAGGACGGGAATGGTTGACGTAACCTTACGTAACGATTGACGTTCCAAAGTGCTGCACAACCGGGAAGGGTTCATAAAACCTGTGCAACAAGGTTCTCCACTGCTGATAGCGGTCAGACCCGCGAAAGCCCAGCTCATGGGCCTCAACGGTTGCCCACTTCACCAGCAACAGATAACGCCCGGTTGTTTCCAAGCACGGCAAAACCTCTAAACCCAAGAACCCGTCCGAAGCCGCAATCAGAGGAGCAGCCTCTTGCATGGCCGTTTCAAAAGCAGCTTGTTGTCCGGGCTTCACCTCAAGAATGGCATGCTCCAGAATCAAATCTTCTGCCCCGTCTTGGCCCAATCGCTGAGGAAGCTGGCAATGCCTTTGTCGGTCAGCGGGTGGCTGACGAGACCTTTAAGAACTGAAGGCGGTGCTGTGGCATAATCAGCGCCGATCAAAGCAGCGTCCTTGATGTGATTGGCTGAACGGATCGAGGCCGCCAGAATGTTGGTGTCAAAACCATAATTGTCATAAATCTGGCGGATCTCGCTGATCAGTTCCATGCCATCCAGGTTGATATCGTCGAGGCGGCCGATGAAGGGCGAAATGAATGTGGCTCCGGCCTTGGCCGCAAGCAGTGCCTGATTGGCCGAGAAACACAGCGTGACATTGACCATGGTGCCTTCAGACGAGAAGGATTTGCAGGCGCGCAGACCATCCACCGTCAACGGAACCTTGATGGCAATGTGCTTAGCGATTTTCCGCAAGATACTTCCTTCACGCATCATCCCATCGTAATCAAGGGCAGCCACTTCAGCGCTGACGGGACCCTCGACGAAGGCGCAGATTTCCGCAATCACTTCCTTGAAGTCGCGACCTGATTTTGCAATGAGGGAAGGGTTGGTCGTTACGCCATCAACCAAGCCCATTTGTTGGCATTCTTTGATCTCTTTGACATCAGCAGTATCGACAAAAAATTTCATGATCTTAACCTCTCTGTAAAATGACTTGTTGCTGTTCTGCATCCAACAACCCCTTGCACAGGCTGTCGAGCAGTTTTGATGGCCGTGTAAATCGTTTCTGATCACAGCGTGACACGCTGCGCAGGAAGCGCAAACTGTTGGTTACAAACATCGCATCGGCTTCGCCGATGTCGGTGGTTTTGATTTGTTTCTCTTTCAATTGAATGTTGGCCTGCTTTGCGACCTTGATGACTGCATCACGCGTCACGCCGGGAAGAATGCCCTCTTTCAGTGAGGGCGTCACCAACGCGCCATCAATTTCAAAGAATACATTGCCGATCGTAGAGCACGCCACGCGCCCGGCGCTGTTCAACATCAAGCCGTCCTCCATACCCGACGCCGTTGCCTCGCGCGCTGCAAGAATATTATCGATGTAGGAGAGGGTTTTGATGCGTGATGATGGAGACTGCAAATTTCGACGAATGCTGGTGGTCATCATTGTCAGTGGTTGAAAGCGCAAGCTGACATCGAAAGCCTGCAAAGTCCCGATAAGGGTGGGTGTTGTTGCATCACCGCTCAGTCCGCGCCCGCCCGGCCCGCGTGTCAAGGTCAAGCGCAACGCGTGATGGCCTTTGGTTTGATCGGTCAATTCAGCAATTGCGGCTGACCCCTTTGCGAGGGGAAATGGTAAACCCAAAGCCGCCGCCGCGTTGCCCATCCGCTCCAGATGTTCCTTGCACCACAAGGCAACGCCATTGGTCACGGCGATGGTCTCAAACACCCCATCGCCCAATGTGAGACCCCGATCAAAGGCGGACAGTGAAAGTTTCCCATCCTGTATCTTGCCTTCAAACCAAACTCTGTTCATGCCGCCACCTTCAGAAAGTTTCTGAACATCTCATAACCATGGGTGGTCAGAATGGATTCGGGGTGAAACTGCACGCCGAAGGTCGGGTGGGTTTTGTGGGTCAGACCCATGATAGCACCATCTTCACTGCGGGCAGTTACGCGCAGATCACTTGCATCGACGTCTTCAACGACGAGAGAATGATAGCGCCCCACATGCATGTTCTGTGGCACGCCTTCGAACACGCCACTGCCGTCATGGGTAATCGCGGAGTAGTCGCCGTGCATGGGGTGTTTGGCCCTCACGACCTTGCCGCCAAAGACCTGACCGATGGCTTGGTGTCCCAAACAGACGCCGAGGATTGGCAACTGACCTGAGTAATCACGGATCACCTGCAGCGACACGCCCGCCTCATTCGGTGTGCAGGGACCTGGCGAAATCACAATGGCCTTGGCCTTCAAGTGTCTGTCTTTGACTTCATCGTTGCGCACCACTTCCACCTTTTCGCCAAGCTCGACGAAGTAGCGTGCAATATTATGCACGAAGCTGTCGTAGTTATCGATGATCAGGATCATGTCATCGAATCCATGATGCGTTGTACTTTAAGCAGGCTCTCATCATACTCTGCTGCCGCGTCAGATTTTGCAGTTATGCCGCCACCGCCTTGTACGCGCATCACCCCTTTCGCCACTTGCACAGTGCGAATGCCGATGTTGAAATCGCAAGTGCCATTGAAGCTGAAGTAACCCATGGCACCACAATAGACCCCCCGCGGTGCCTTTTCCAACGCAGCGATCACTTCCATGGCCCGCACTTTCGGTGCTCCCGTAATGGAACCTCCGGGGAAGACCGCTTTCACCAAGTCGACCGCTGTCACGCCCTCGCGCAATTCCCCTTGCACCACAGAAACAAGGTGATGCACATTTGCATAAGTCTCGAGACCGCAAAGGGTTGGGACGTTCACCGTCCCAGGCTTCGAGACGATTGAGAGATCATTGCGCAACAAGTCTACGATCATCACGTTCTCTGCTCGGTCTTTGCGCGCGGCTTGCAACTCTGACATCAACGCGGCGTCTTTCACTGCATCGTCGCTGCGTTTGCGTGTGCCCTTGATAGGGCGGGCTTCGGCGACTTTGCCGTCGTACCTGATCAAACGTTCTGGCGATGACGAGATGATTTTGACGTCTTCATAGTCCATCAGCGTGGCGAAGGGTGCCGGATTCTTGTCGCGCAGCTGTTCGTAAAGTTTGTAGGCATCAAAGCTTGCAGGTGAGGCGGCTTCAAATATTTGCGTGATGTTGGCCTGAAAAATATCGCCCGCCAATATATAGTCGACGCAACGCCTCACATTTTCCTGGTGTTGCGCTCGTGTAATCACGCTTTTGAATTTTGCTTTCACTTCGCGGCCCAAAGCTTGTTTTGGTCTCGACAAAAGCTCCTCCAGACCTTCAATATGGTCTCCAATGATCCAGGCCCGCTCTTCGAGGTGATCAATGGCAATCACCGTTTCAAACAAATGAAACGCCATCTCGGGGCAGAACGCGTTATGAGCCGGAATTTTGGCTTTCGGCTCCAAATGCCGCCCATAGTCATAGGAAATGTAGCCAGCCCAGCCGCCTTGGAAGGGTGGTAATCCCTCTATTTTGTCACGTCGTGACGTTCGCAAGTGGTTTTGTAGAATTTCAAATGGCGTTTCTGTTTTTCGCTCGCCATCGAGAAATGCAACGCCATCCTGCACCAGCAAACTGTGGCTGGGATTGACCGCCAGAAATGAATAACGCCCCAAATGTTCATGGCGCTGGGCGCTTTCGAACAAGGTCAGAGCCCGCTCGCCCTTCAGCCGCCGTGCGAGGCTCAAGGGTTCGGCATAAACGATTTCGGTATAGGCAGGGCTTTGCATGGACGAGATATAGGGCTGGAATGAAAAAGCCTCAAAGCCTATCTCAGGCGCATGTCTGAAACCCCGATTCCACTGGCGGATGTGTTGCTGCCGCTGGCCATCGACGGGCCCTATTCCTACAGGGTGCCCGACGGCATGGTGCTGGCACCAGGTGATTATGTGCAGGTGCCGCTCGGCCCCAGGGAATATATTGGCGTGGTATGGGAGCGCCGGGATACGTTCGGTACAAATCTGAAACTGCGCGATGTCTCCCAGAAATTTGACATGACGCCGATGACAGCGATGCACCGGAAATTCATTCAGTGGCTATCCGCCTATTATCTCGAGCCGATGGGGGCAGTGCTGCGCATGGTGCTGCGCGTGCCTTCCGCCTTTGAACCCGAACGCCAGCGCATGGCCTATGTAATGGGCGATGTTCAGCCCAAAAAACTCACGCCGCAACGTGCGCGTATTCTCGCAATCGCCGGCGAGGGCTTTGCCATGTCCTCAGCGGAATTGGCGCAAGCCACAGGCGTTGGACAATCGGTGGTCAAAGCCTTGGCGGCGATGGGGGCATTGAAAGTCTCGCCAGTGCCTGCCCACCCAGCTTTTCCAGAACCGAGACTGAATGCGGCAACGAAAACCCTTTCTGCTGCCCAGCGGCAGGCTGCTGCAAAGCTTCGCGCCAGCATTGCATCGCGCCAGCACAAAGTGACGCTGCTGGACGGCGTCACCGGCTCCGGCAAGACCGAAGTTTATTTTGAAGCCATGGCCGCAGCACTTGCAGGTGGGGGGCAAGTCTTGTTGCTGCTTCCGGAGATTGCGCTCACAGGGGGCTTTCTTGCCCGCGTCGAACAGCGCTTTGGCTGTGAGCCTGCGGGTTGGCATTCAGACTTGCGCCCACGTGAACGCGAACGGGTGTGGCGCGGCGTGGCTGAGGGACGTGCGCGCATTGTTGTGGGTGCACGCTCAGCCCTGTTTCTGCCGTGGAAAAATCTCCAGCTTATTGTTGTCGATGAAGAGCATGAAGGTGCTTACAAACAATCGGATGGTGTGACTTACCATGCCCGCGACATGGCTGTGCTTTATGGCACACTTGGAAAATTCTGTGTTGTTCTGGCATCGGCCACGCCATCCCTTGAATCCATGGTCAATGTAGATCGTCACAAATATGATGTGGTGAAGCTGGATGACCGCCACCGTCGCCCCGAACTTCCTGAAATCAAATTGCTGGACATGCGGGTTGAAAGACTGCCTGCAACGCAATGGTTGTCAGAACCGATGATTGCCGAGGTGAAGCGCACTCTCGAGAGTGGCGACCAAGCCTTGCTGTTTCTCAACCGTCGTGGTTACGCACCACTTACATTGTGTCGTGCCTGTGGTTACCGCGTGGACTGCCCGCACTGTGCGGCGTCGTTGGTGGAGCATCGCTTTCGCGGCATTTTGATGTGCCATCATTGTGGTCATCAACAGCCCAATCCGAAGGCCTGCCCCAAATGCGGTACGGAAGAAAAAATGGTACCGGTGGGCCCCGGTGTGGAACGCCTCGCTGAAGAGGTGCAACAGCTTTTTCCTGAAGCTCGCTTGGCGATTTTATCGTCTGATCTTGCACGCGGGCAAGTGCTTCGGGATGTAATCCGCGAAGTAGAAGACGGCACGCATAACCTCGTCATTGGCACGCAGCTGGTGGCCAAGGGACATCACTTCCCACATCTTACATTCGTTGGCGTCATTGATGCGGATCTTGCTTTGGAATCTTCTGATCCACGTGCCGGTGAACGCACGTGGGCGATGCTGGCGCAAGTGGCGGGGCGCGCAGGTCGCGGTGAAAAGCCGGGCCGTGCACTGGTGCAGACCTATGCACCCGACCACCCGTTGATGAAGGCTCTGACGAAGGGTGACCGTGAAGCGTATTTTGCACAGGAAAAGATAATCCGCGAGTCAGCCAAGCTCCCGCCTTATGGGCGTTTGGCAGCCATCATATTGTCCGGTAATGACGCGTCGGAGGTTGAACGCTTTGCCCGCAATCTCGCACTGATCATTCCGACTACGGATGATGTCGAGGTGCTAGGCCCAGCCCAAGCGCCCATCGCCATTATTCGGGGACGGCATCGTTGGCGCTTCCTGGTAAAAGCGGGGCGTGAGAAAGACATTCAAGGGTTTTTGCGAAAATGGCTGGGCGAGGTGAAGCCCAAGGGTTCGCTCTCACTGCAGATTGATGTCGACCCTTACGGGTTTTTATGAAAAACGCCACTCCATGGCGTTGCGATAGATTTCGCCGGGCCGCAGAATGCATTGAGGGAACGCTAAGTGGTTCGGCGAGTCAGCGACGCATTGGGGTTCAATGGCGAGGGCTTGCGATCGTTTGATCGGGCCGGTGCGGCTGACAATCGACGGCTCCCAGTGCCACGCCGTATAGATCTGCACGCAGCGTTCCGTTGTCAGCACATCCAATGTGCGCTTCGATTTCGGATCACGCAAACGCAGAGCAGGTTTCATGTCGCGGTGCTTCCCATCGAGCCAGAAACAATTGTCATAGTCCTCGGCAATCGGACGCGCTGTCAGAAAATCCCACCGCGTGCCCGCAACATCTGTGATGTCGCCCAAGGGCAACATGTCATCGTCGAGCGGGAAATACTTTGAGCCGAAAATCATCAATTCCTGGTTCAGAACTGTATCGCTTGCGCCCAAGTTCCAATAGGCGTGGTTGGTGAGATTGCACAGTGTTGGCCTGCTGGTCGTGGCTTCAAAACTCAAAGACAACACGCTGTCATGCAACTCGTAAACCGCCGTCACATCCAAAGCACCGGGATAGCCTTCATCGCCATCAGCAGACCGCAACTTCAATTCCAGACGATTGCCGTCTAGCTTATGCGCCCATTCACGGTGGGCAAAGCTGTCAAAACCACCATGCAAATGATTGGGTCCACGATTTTTGGAAAGCTCAATGTTCTGGCCATCAAGCGGGAAAACCGCACCTGTAATGCGCCCGGCATGGCGGCCACACAGCACGCCTGAATAGAGATCAGCACCGCCTGGATCATCATCAGTGCCAGCACCGAATGTGGTTTCCCGTCCATCAAACATGCAGGACAACAAGCGCCCACCGAGGGAGGAGATTTTGACGTCGAGCGACTTTGAGGTGAGGTTGAAAATCATGCCAGCGCCTGTAATTCTTTCAAAATCGCATCTCCCATTTGGCTCGTGTTGGTGTTGGCTTCCCCTTCGCCAGCGATATCTTTGGTACGCAGGCCTTTTGCCAAAACTGCTGAAATGGCAGCATCCAATTTATCTGCCCACTCGCCCAAGCCCAATGAATAGCGCAGCGCCATACCGAACGATGCGATCATGGCAATGGGGTTGGCCGCACCTGTGCCTGCGATGTCAGGGGCTGATCCATGTACGGGTTCATAGAGCGACTTGCGGCGTTTGGTTTTGGCATCAGGCGCACCTAGAGAAGCCGACGGAAGCATGCCGAGCGAGCCTGTGAGCATGGCCGCCACGTCAGACAGCACATCTCCGAACAAGTTGTCTGTCACGATCACATCATATTGCTTGGGCCAACGCACCAGCTGCATGGCGCAATTGTCGGCCAGCACATGTTCGAGCTGAATTTTTGGATATTCATTCGCATGCACGCGCGTCACCACTTCATTCCACAGCACACCGGTTTTCATGACGTTGCGTTTTTCGGCGGATGACACTTTGCCTTTGCGCGTCAAAGCCAAATCAAAGGCGACGCGGGCGATGCGTTCAATTTCGAAGGTGTCGTAAACTTGTGTATCAATGCCGCGCTTCTGGCCATTGCCCAGGTCAGTGATGGTTTTGGGTTCGCCGAAATACACGCCGCCCGTCAATTCTCGAACGATGAGAATGTCCAAACCTTCCACCACGTATTTCTTCAGCGATGAGGCATCAGCCAAGGCCGGATAACAGATGGCAGGGCGCAGGTTGGCAAACAGGCCCAAGTCCTTGCGCAAGCGCAGAAGTCCCGCTTCAGGGCGCACGTCATAAGGCACCTTGTCCCACTTGGGCCCGCCGACAGCACCAAACAGGACCGCATCTGCCGCCTGCGCCTTGTCCATATCTGCATCGGACACGGCCTTGCCATGGGCGTCGAAAGCCGAGCCCCCCACCAAGCCTTCATCAGTTTCAAACTTTGCAACACCAAGCTTTCCCATCCATCCCACAATCTTTTTAACCTCGGTCATGACCTCAGGGCCAATGCCGTCACCGGGGAGATAGAGAAGATTGAAAGAAGCCATCAGAAAATGCCCTTGAAAATGTTGGTCTCGGTGGCGTCCCGTTAGCGCTTCAGGGCCTTGAAAACAAGTGTGGCCTTTACCCCGGAAACGTAAAACCACCGATTTCGTAAATGCTCTGGGGGCCCGCTGCGGCAATGCAACTGGTGCTTTCAATGCCTTGCACAAAGCAAAACAGGGGCTGGTTTTCCTCGCGCACACTTCTGTAAAAGTCCGGAGAGACTTCATCTCCGGCAAAAAAACCAAACTCGCCGTCACCATCCCGCTCGGCCTGGTCTTTGCCCACTTTCCATTCGGGCAAGTCTTTGGCCGTCCGTGGCTTCGTTTCCAAGCCTTGGCTTAACCAAGCAGCAAGTGCAGCCTTCATCGTCGCGTTGTCGGTGGTACCCTCTTGAAACATGGCGTTTTGGTAGGCCAGTCGCGTGGTCGACCACTGCACAACGCCTTTGTTGTCTAAGACCAAAAGAACGACAGCACTCTTCGCGCAATCGGGTCCCACGGCATGCGCCTCGAGTGTGAAGTCATATTTTTTGGCAGACGCCCATGGGGCTTTTGCCATCGCCTCACAGTTTGCATGCGCTTCCGCGAGCAGACCAAAGAGTGCAAAAAATACCAAAGTGAAAAAGCGCATCAATTTCCCTGACCATAACCTCAATACCGAGGATACTACTTTGCCTTTTGCAAAAGCAACCAGTCGGCCCGGGCCCAAAACACAGTCGCTAATACGAGGAAGATCGGCAGTACCAAGATCCCAACAACGGCAGGCGTCGACGTTGGGTCCAAGACTGCAAAGCGCATGTCCAAACACAATGTGGTCACATAGGGAACGCGGCCATAAAGTGGCATGGATTTGAAACAGTCGTCAGCATCAGGGGCGTACCAGCTGGCCAATTTGCCGCCGGTGTGCATGATTGTTGCAATCATCGCCAAAGCCAATGAGACCTCAGTACGCGCCAACCCGATCAATGCGATGCCGATTGTCAATGCGCCAAGCGTCGAAAGTGCGTGGCCAGCATTATTTGTCTTGGCTTCCGGCGGAAAGCCTTTGTTCCACGCCTTCGCATATTGAATGCCGCCCATCCAAAACACCACTGAAGCGCCGGTCGTTGCAACAGCGGGCCAGTTCCCGAGAAAATGCTGCAAGAGGCTTGCGTCTTGATGGCTTCTGGACAGCACCACGAACAGCAGCAATGAGCCCACAATCGCAAGACCATTGCCAACATTATACAGGACGCCGGGGTTAGACACAAAATGCCAAGAAATATAGGCGCGCGTTTGACGTAACGAGAGATTTGACATAGCGACTCCTGCGCACCCCCCTAGAAATAAAACTAGCCGTGTCTTTTGATCACAACATCACTCATTCGGATGACAAATGAAAAAAATATCCCCCGACATGGACATGCCGGGGGATAAGAATGGGTTGGGTTTTGGGATCAGGCGATTTTGCCGCCGCCTTGTTTTGTCACGACCACAACGGCCGGGCGCACCGGCATATTGGGTTGGAAATCCGGCCAGCGGGTGGCCGGGTTTTCGAATGTTGCCAAACCGAAATCACCGGGGTGTTGCACGGCAAGGAACAGGGTTTCAGATGATGGAGTAAAGTGTGGTCCGCACATTTCAGCACCCACGGGCACACGGAAGAACAGCTTTGATGTCCCGCGCATCTCGCCTTCCGTATCAACCGCCCACAAGCCGTCGGTGCGTCCGGTTTTCTTTTGGTCGTTGCCGTCGGTGGACACCCACAGGCGCCCATCAGCGTCGATGGCACAATTGTCGGGCATGCCGAACCAGCCGTTCTTGGTGGTGGCTGAAGAGAAGCTTGCACCGACCTCTGCCACGCTTGGGTCGCCGCACTTCAGCAACACATTCCACGTGGATTTCGTTGCTGTAAAATCACTGTCGGTTTCGGTGATTTCGATGATGTGGCCGAAGGCATTGTCAGCGCGCGGGTTGGCGGTGTCTTCCTGGCCCGCCTTGCGCTTGGTGTTGTTGGTCAGCATGCAATAGACCTTGCCGGTTTTGGCATTGGGCTGCACATCCTCCGGGCGATCCATTTTCGTGGCACCCAACAAATCCGCAGCGCGACGTGTCTCAATCAACACATCGGCTTGCGACGCAAAACCGTTTTCGGTGTTGAGAGCTCCCTGGCCGAACTCCAATGGCAACCAATCAACCACGCCGTCGGCATTGAAACGCGCCACATAAAGCGTGCCGTCATCCAAAAGGTTCATGTTGGCCGCGCGGTCTGTTGCGTTATAGGTGGCACGGGTCACGAATTTATAGACATAGTCAAAACGCTCATCATCGCCGCAATAGAACACAACGCGGCCATCCTTGTTGACGACACTTTCAGCGCCTTCGTGCTTCATGCGGCCCATGGCGGTGCGCTTTTTTGGAACTGAAGTCGGGTCCATGGGGTCCACTTCAACCACCCAGCCAAAGCGATTGGGTTCATTGGGGTCTTTCGACACATCAAAGCGCGCATCAAATTTTGACCAGGCATATTCATCCGTCGGCAAACCATAACGTTTGTGATTGGCGGCTTCCTTGCTGTCCTTTGCCAATTCGCCGCCGAAGTAGTTGTTGAAGTTTTCTTCAGCCATCACATAGGTGCCCCATGCAGTCACACCTCCAGCGCAGTTGTTGATGGTGCCCAAGACTTTTTTGCCGGTGGGATCAGCTGTCGTCTGCAAGCGCGCATGGCCAGCTGCTGGTCCTGTCAGTTCCATTTCAGTAGATGCATGAATGCGGCGATTGTATTTGCTGTCCAGCACTGGCACCCATTTGCCGTCAGTTTTTGCGATCTCAACAACAGTGCCGCCGTGGGCTGCCATTTCAATGGCCACAAGGTCTGCGGTGTATTCACCCAGCTTGACCTTGTCCTTGCCTTCATCGTCTTTGCCAATGGTGGCCCAGTTGGGGAACATCAATTCGGCGTTGGTATATTCATGGTTCACGACCAACAAACCGCGATCGCTTGAACCTTCAAGCGGAATGAAGCCTACATAGTCATTGTTGTAACCAAACTGCTTCAACTGCGCTTCAGCCGTTTGCTTCATCGGGTCAAACTCAGGCGCGTCGGCAAACAGCTTGTCGCCCCAACGCAACAGCACTTGCGCATCATAACCGGGAGCAACATAGTGCTTCTCGTCCACTCCTGCTTCAATCTCGTCAAAATTGAAGGCCGAAACACCGGCGGCCTTGGCTTCACCGGCGGCCAGCAGTGCCATCGGGCTGACCGTTGACGCAATCGCAGCAACAGCAAGTGATCCCGTCAAGATGCTGCGGCGGGAGAAGCGATAATTGATCACATCCCCCATTGTCGGGTTCAGTGAGTTGTTGCGGCCCTGGTCTTCGCGCTCTTCACGGATATCAGTCAGGGTTTTGAAGTCGTGGGAAATGTCGTTTGGCATTTTTGAACCTCCATGATGATGGCTCAAATTCAAAGTCAACTTTAACAGTTGCAAAGACAATTGTACGACGATTGCATGACGGTCTTGCGGCATAATGACCTCAGTGCGACATCAGCACGGGAACAGACAAATTCCGGAACACATGGCGTGTCGCACCACCGAAAATAAATTCAGTGAAGCGGCCATGACCATAGGCGCCCATCACCAGCAAGCCTGCGCCATGGTCCTTCGCGGCGCGCAACAATGTTTCCCCGGCATTCATGCCATCAGAGGTGACATGGGTGATTTCGGTTTTCACTCCATGGTGCGCCAGCGTTTCAGCAATCTCGGCAGCGGGTTCAAGCCCCCGCGGTGCCACATCAATTTCCACCAATCGCACGCGCCTGGCAGTGCGCAACAGGGCAAGGGCGTCGAACGTGGCCCGTGCCGCCTCGCGACCACCATCCCAGCCCACCATAATTTCCGTGAAATCAAACCTGGCGTCGGCATGGCGCGGCAACACCAGCACGGGGCGTCCGGCCAACATCACCACGCGTTCGGCAAAATCGTCTTCAAAGCCCGAACCATCTCCGGAATGTGAGGCTGAAATCATGGCAATGTCATGGGCGCGGGCTTGGGCGGCCACTTCCATGGCAATCTGTGATGAAGACCCCTCAACCTCTTGAAATGAAAATTCAATGCCATCGGCTTTCATGGCCGCTTCAAAGTCGGCCTTTACTTTGGGCGCGTGTTTTTGAAAGAACTGCTGATTGCCGTCATAGGCCACAGGCACGGCATCATAACCCATCATCGGATAAACCTTTGCGGCGGGGATCACATAAAGCCCTTTCACCTGTGCCGAAAACCGACTGGCCACATAGCGTGTGGCTGCGAGAACAGTGGGCAGTTGTTTCACATCATTAAGGGACACAAGTATGGACCTGAGCGATGGAGTCTTCATGGCACTTCTCCTTGACTATTGAAGTGAAGATTACGCTGCCGGGCGAGACATTGCTTTGATATGAATCAAGTGGGGATGGCAGAACGTGGTTGCAAGAGTTGAAAAATGCAGGCCGTTTGCTATAAGTGTCCCGTCAGGCAAAATTTGATGCTTGTCATTCGCCTTCCACAAAAAGCTGAAGCCATGTTTGTGGCCTTGGCCAAGAGTTCAGGTCTCAGCCACTCTGAATTGGCATGCGAGGCCATCATCAACTATCTCCAAAACTTAGAGATCGAGGCCAAATCGAAAAGAGAATGGGAAGATTTTTTGGCCAATGAAGAGAAGCTCATTTCCTGAGAGTGTCCGGAATTTATGTCGACACCTCGTGCAGAGCATCTATCGCTAGAAAATCCCATACCTCCGTCAGTCCCGCGAAAGCGGGAAACCAGACTTTCAGCAACTCCATCTGGTGAAAGTCTGGATCCCCACTGCCGTGGGGATGACGAAATCAAAGGCGATTACTCAGCCGCCTTCCGCGCCATTGGGTTGTTCGGATGCGTTGTCCAGTTTGCATAATCTGGATCAATCTTCTTGCCCGTCCGCGCATCCACACCTGAGGTCTGCTCCACCATGGTAATGCATTCCGGCACCGGGCAGACTTCGACGCAGAGGTTACAGGCCACGCATTCATCATCCATCACTTCGAAATGACGAACGCTGTCTTTCTCTTTCATGATGGCCTGGTGTGAGGTGTCTTCGCAGGCGGCGTAGCAGCGGCCACACTTGATGCAGGCGTCCTGGTCGATGTGGGCCTTGGCGATGTAATTCAGATTAAGATACTGCCAGTCCGTGACATTGGGCACGGCGCGGCCGCGGAAGTCTTCGATTGACTGATAACCCTTCTCGTCCATCCAGCGGGACAAGCCTGATTTCATTTCCTCAACAATCTTGAAACCATAGGTCATGGCCGCTGTGCACACCTGCACATTGCCAGCTGACATCGAAATAAACTCAGCCGCGTCGCGCCACGTCGTAATCCCACCGATGGCGGAAATGGGTTTGCCCTTCGTCTCTTCATGTCGAGCTATTTCAGACACCATCGACAGTGCAATGGGCTTCACTGCCGGGCCGCAATAGCCGCCGTGACTTCCTTTGCCACCAATCGACGGCATGGGCGAGAAACTATCCAAATCCACATGGGTGATGGAATTGATGGTGTTGATCAATGACACCGCATCAGCACCGCCGCGAAATGCCGCCGCCGCCGGCTTTCGAATGTCGGTGATGTTTGGCGTCAGTTTCACAATGACAGGCAAGCGGGAATGCATTTTGCACCAGCGCGCAACCATCTCAATATACTCGGGCACTTGCCCCACAGCACCACCCATACCGCGCTCACTCATGCCATGAGGGCAACCGAAGTTCAGCTCCACGCCATCGCAATCCGTCTCTTCAACCTGTTTAAGGATCTTCTTCCACGGTGCTTCTTCACAAGGCACCATGAGGGAGACCACCATGGCCCGGTCTGGCCATTCGCGTTTGACCTTTTTGATTTCCTGTAAATTGATTTCAAGCGGACGATCCGTGATGAGCTCAATATTATTGAGGCCCATCAAACGCCTGTCAGGTCCATGAATGGCACCATAGCGCGGCCCGTTGACATTGACCACCGGCGGGCCTTCTTCGCCCAGGGTTTTCCAAACCACACCACCCCAACCTGCCTTGAAAGCGCGCACCACGTTATATTCCTTATCGGTGGGAGGAGCGGATGCGAGCCAAAACGGGTTGGGGGATTTGATGCCGATGAAGTTTGAGGACAGGTCTGCCATTGTTTACTCCTACGCCGTCAAAAACGCGTGAATGGATTCAGCCGCCCGTCTGCCATCGTCAACCGCTGCGACAGTCAGGTCCTTGCCGCCAGCGGCACAGTCCCCGCCGGCCCAAATGCCTGAGACGGACGTGCGTTTTTCGCCATCAACGACGATACGCCCATCGTCGAGTTTTAACGCATCACCCGTTGCATCGACATAGGTTTGCCCGATGGCTTTGAAAATGGTGTCAGCGGCAATGTCAAAGGTTTCGCCGGTTGCGACAAGCTTGCCCGTTTTCAATTCCATGTAGTCACATTTCAGGCCCACGGCCTTGCCCGCCTTCAACAATACTTTTTTGGGGGCCACCCAGTGCTTGATGGTGACGCCCTTGGTCTTTGCGAGGTCCTGTTCAAAGGCACTGGCCTTCATGTGCTGTTGGCCGCGACGATAGAGAATGGTCACATCCTCAGCGCCCAATAATTTTGACTGCACGGCAACGTCTATCGCCGTCATGCCGCCGCCGATCACAACAACACGGCGACCCACTTTCAATTTCGACATGTCCTTGGCTTGCCGCAATTCCGCAATGTAATCGACTGCATCTTCAATGCCAGCAACATCGTCGTTCTTGATGCCGAGATCATTCACGCCCTGCAAACCAATTCCCAGGAACACGGCGTCAAACCCTGATTGCAAATCCTTAAGCTTCAGTTTTTTGCCCAAGGGCTTGCCATGTTCAACGGTAATGCCACCGATGGACAAGACAAAGTCAACTTCCCTTTGGGCAAATTCGTCAACGCTCTTGTAGGCAGCGATGCCATACTCATTCAGGCCGCCGGATTTTTTGCGGGCGTCGTACATGGTCACGCTATGACCATGCATCGCCAAGCGATGGGCGCAAGCCAAGCCCGCAGGCCCAGCCCCCACAACGGCCACCTTTTTCCCCGATGATTGCGCGCGCGCATAGGGGTGTTTGTCATCTTTCATCGCGGCATCAGTGGCATAGCGTTGCAGCAAACCAATTTTAACGGGCTGGTCTTCTGACGTGTTGCGCACGCAAGCCTCTTCGCAGAGTGTTTCCGTGGGGCAGACGCGGGCACACATGCCACCTAAAATGTTCTGATTGAAGATCGTGACCGCCGCACTCTTTTCATGCCCCGAAGCGATTTCGCGAATGAACAGCGGAATATCAATCGAGGTGGGGCAGGCGGTTTGGCAGGGGGCATCGTAACAAAAGAAACAGCGGTCAGACTCAACCAGTGCTTCACGTGCTGACAGCGGCGGGTGCAGATCGCCAAAATTCGCCGCATATTGCGACTTGGGCAAACGCCCTATTGAAATATCCGGACCCTTGACCTGTGTCATCGTTCCTCCGACACTTTTGTTCTTGGAGTGAAGAGTGACAGATTTTGTTCAAATGGTCAAATTTTTCAGAAGGTATCGACCCTTGTAACTCAGCATCACTTGGCGGATATATTTATGCGGGGATTTTGTGAACGGGATTTGTCATGGACATCAAAGCCTTTGCGCCTGAACTGGCAATTGTTGCCGCACTCTTCATGGCCATCACAGTTTACCTGACGTGGAAAGTGTTTGCTGACCGCAGCAAGTTCCGGCTTTCGGCGGAAGAAATGATGTTGTTTGCCCGCTTGCCCGGGGTGTCACCGGGCGAGTTCAAACAGCTTCTCGCCATTGCCGAGTGGCACAATCCCAAGGTTTCCATGCAGTTGACCAAGCTCGGTGAGTTGCCGAAAGCCCTTTATTATGTGCTGGAAGGCAAAGTTGAAGTCAACCGCGATGGTCAGCGCTTTTCTGTTGGCCCTCACGCCTTTATCGGTGAACTTGCATTTTTGCGCAGCAAACCTGCAACAGCGACAACCTTTGCCAACGTCGACTCTTTCATCGTCAGTTGGGAACAAGCGGCTTTGCGCAATCTCATGCAGACCAATGTCGGTATTCGCAGAGCCATTGATAATATGTTGTCTATCGATCTGGCAGAGAAGATGGCACGGACGTCATTGCCGCATCTGCAAGAGCAATCATCACGATAGCCAAACTTGTGCTGGACGTTGTGGCCCCTTCGCCGCTATCATTTGTATGACAATTTAATGTGAGCCGCACCCATGAGCAACGACAAGCACCCACCCTTAAAACTGCGTTCGCAACATTGGTTCGACAATCCAGCCAATGCCGACATGACAGCCTTGTATGTCGAGCGTTACCTCAACTACGGTTTCACCCAAGGGGAGCTTCAAGGCGGCAAGCCCATCATCGGCATTGCCCAAACCGGATCAGACCTTTCGCCCTGCAACCGCCCCCATGTGGACTGGGTGCGCCGCGTGCGCGACGGCATCATTGCCTCAGGCGGCATTCCCCTCGAGTTTCCGATTCATCCCATACAAGAAACAGGAAAGCGCCCCACGGCATCGTTGGATCGTAACCTCGCGTACCTCTCACTCGTCGAAGTGTTGCATGGATATCCGCTGGACGGTGTGGTGCTGACCATCGGCTGCGACAAGACAACGCCCGCCTGTCTGATGGCAGCGGCCACGGTTGATATTCCAGCCATTGCGCTCTCATCCGGCCCCATGTTGAACGGTGACTACAAGGGCATGCGCACGGGGTCCGGCACCATCGTGTGGTTGGCGCGGGAAAAATACGCCACGGGTGAAATCGACTATAAAGAGTTCACCGACCTTGTCGCCTCGTCTGCTCCGTCGGCTGGCTATTGCAACACCATGGGCACGGCGTCCACCATGAACTCACTCACCGAGGCATTGGGCATGTGCCTGCCTTATAACGCCGTCATCCCCGCCCCTTACCGCGAGCGGGGCCAAATGGCCTACGAAACAGGCAAGCGCATCGTCGAAATGGTGCACGAGGATTTGACGCCGTCCAAGATCATGACGCGAGATGCCTTTATCAACGCCATCCGCGTCAACACCGCCATTGGTGGCTCCACCAATGCACCCAATCACTTGAACGCCATCGCACGCCATTTGGGCTTGCAGTTGGATGTGATTGATTGGGAAGAGCAGGGACATGAATTGCCTCTGTTGGTCAACATGATGCCCGCTGGAGAATACCTCGGCGAAGATTTCCACCGTGCGGGTGCCGTGCCGTCTGTCGTCGCTGAATTGATCGGTGCGGGCAAAATTCATGAAGACTGCATCACTGCCAACGGCAAGACCATCGGTGAGAATTGCAAAGGCAAGTTCTCGTGGAACCGCAAGGTCATCCGCGAATTCAATGACCCGATCAAGAAACACGCAGGCTTCAAAATGCTGAAAGGCAATTTGTTTGATTCAGCCATCATGAAAACAAGCGTGATCTCGGAAGAATTCCGCAACCGCTATTTGTCCAACCCGAAAGACCCGAATGCCTTTGAAGCCAAGGCCATCGTGTTTGACGGACCCGAAGACTATCACGCCAACATCGACGACAAAAAACTCGACGTCGATGAAAATACCATCCTCTTCATTCGCGGTGTGGGCCCTCTGGGCTATCCTGGTGCGGCAGAAGTGGTCAACATGCGCGCACCCAATTATCTGCTCGAAAAAGGCATCCGCTCGCTGCCTTGCGTGGGCGACGGCAGGCAGTCCGGCACATCAGGTTCGCCCTCCATCCTCAACGCCTCCCCTGAAGCTGCCGCAGGTGGCGGCTTGGCCGTGTTGAAGAACGGTGACAAAGTGAGGATCGATCTCAACAAGGGCGAATGCAACCTGCTGATCTCAGACTCTGAGTTGAAGAAGCGTCACATAGAACTCGAAGCAAGCGGCGGCTACAAAGTTCCCGAATCCCAAACCCCATGGCAAGAAATCTTCCGAAAGGAAACCGACCAACTGGCGCAAGGCATGGTGCTCAAAGGTGCCGTGAAGTTCCAACGCGTCGGGAAGGTGCATCCGGTGCCACGGGATAATCATTAATCAATGGAGCTGAATTCCACATTGCGCCGCACATCCAGTGTGCGGTGCATTTTGCATGTCTGCCATTCCCAAGGCCGCCCTTAACTGTTATAACAGTTCCGTGCATGTTGCATGCGGGGGACACGAAGCAAAGTCGTAAATGACATAAAACCAATGGGAGTGAATACAGATGACGCGTATTTCAAGACGTACATTGATGGCCGGTATTGCCGCCGCAGCCCTTGCAGCCAGCGCCACTTCGGCCCTTGCCGCCGATAAAATTCTGGCTTCCGTGCCGGGCCTCACGTTTCCCTTCTTTGTGCACATGATGAATGCTTTCAAAGCTGAAATTGCCAAGCAGGGTTATGAAGCGATTGAAAGCGATGGTCAGGTATCATCACCAAAACAAACTGCTGACGTTGAAGCAGCGATTACCCAAGGTGTCAAAGGCATCGTCATCAGCCCGAATGAAGTGGACGCCATGGCGCCTGCGTTGCAACAGGCCGTGGAAGCGGGCATTCCCGTTGTGACTGTAGACCGTCGCGTCCCATCTGTTGAAGGCATTCTCGCCCACATTGGTGCCGACAATGTAAAAGGTGGTGAAGCCCAGGCCAATCTTATCGTGTCACTCTTCCCTGATGGTGCCACCATTGTGAACCTGCAAGGCCAATCAGGTGCATCGCCCGCCATTGACCGCAACAAGGGCTTGCACAACATTCTTGATGGTATGGCTGACAAGTACAAGATCGTCTTTGAACAGACCGCAGGCTTTGACCGCGCCAAAGGCCTTTCCGTCACGGAAGCTGCCCTCTCTGGCATGGCCGAAGCGCCGAAAGTTATCGTTGCAGCCAATGATGATATGGCCTTGGGTGCAATGGAAGCGGTGAAGGGCCGCGGCATGTCCGGCATTGTGATCATCGGGTTCGACGCGCTTCCGGAAGCTCTGGCACAGGTGCGCGATGGCGGCCTCACCGCCACGATTGAGCAATTCCCCGGTCAGCAAAGTGCGCTGGGTGTGCAAACCCTGGTTGCCTTCCTGAAGGACGGTACCAAGCCTAAGGAGCAGGTTCTGCTGCTCACGCCGGTTGCGGTCACCAAAGACAATCTGAGCATCGCCGAACGTATGGGTGAGGTGAAGTAAGACAAGGCGATTGAGCCAGTCAGGATCTCCTCCACCTGACTGGCCATGACGTGCTGATGACGAAGCTTACAGAAAACCGCTCCTTGCTCCGCATGACGGGCATTTCCAAGTCTTTTCCGGGCGTGAAAGCCCTTGAGGCTGTGGACTTTAGCGTGAACGCCGCCGAAATCCACGCCTTCCTGGGCGAGAACGGTGCGGGCAAATCCACCCTGCTCAAAATCCTTTCGGGTGCTCAGGCACCTGATGCTGGCCAAATTGAATTTGATGGCAAACCCACAAGCTTCAGCACCCCGCAGGAGGCGCAGGCTGCGGGTATTGTCACGATCTATCAGGAATTCACCCTCGCCCCGGACATGACCATTGCTGAAAATGTTTTCGTGGGCCGCGAACCTGGTTCACGTTTCTTCGTCAATCGCGGCCAGATGGAAGACGAGACCCGCAAACTTTCAAAACGCATTGGCCTAGACCGCGATCCCGCAACCCATGTGCGCGACCTTGCTGTTGCCGAACAGCAAATGGTCGAAATCGCCCGTGCCTTGTCAATGAAATCCCGCCTGATTGTCATGGACGAACCCACTTCTGCGCTCAGCCGTTCAGAAGTGGAAAAGCTCTATGTCATCATCCGCGCTCTCAAGACCGAGGGTATCTCCACGATTTTTGTGACCCATCGCCTCGAAGAGGTGTTTGAGATTTGTGATCGCTACACTGTCTTGCGAGATGGCCGTCATGTGGGTGCCGGTGCTGTCAAGGATACGACAATCGAAGGCATCATCCGCATGATGGTGGGGCGTGAAGTCGGTTTGCTGGCAACGCGGCAAGGAACAACAGCACGGGCTGAAGTGGCACTGGAAGTCAAGACACTCACGCGCCGCCGCAAAGCCACAGACTCAAGCGCCATCGAACTGCATGATGTGTCCTTCAAAGTCCATAAAGGTGAAATCCTGGGCGTAGCCGGGCTCGTGGGTGCCGGGCGCACAGAATCCGCGCGCGCTATTTTCGGCGCTGATCGCATCGACAGTGGTGAAGTGCTTGTGGGGGGTAAAACTGTTCACATCAGAAGCCCTGCTGATGCCATTGCCCGCGGCATCGGTTTGGTGCCGGAAGACCGAAAACAACAGGCACTTTTCCTCGGCCTGGCCATCCGCACAAATCTTTCCATGGCAGCCCATGACCGCATCAGCAGTTGGGGCGCATTCATCAGTACACGGAAAGAAAAAGCGCTGGTCGAGGACTTTCGCCAGAAGCTCAACATCCGCATGGCCTCAGGCGATCAACTGGTTGGCAACCTTTCCGGCGGCAACCAGCAGAAGGTGGTATTGGCTCGCTGGCTTGCCTTGCGACCCGATGTCTTGATCGTTGATGAACCCACGCGCGGCATTGACGTGGGCGCCAAAGTCGAGGTGCATAATCTGCTCATCGACATGGCCAGGACGGGCATTGCCATTATCGTGATTTCCTCGGAATTGCCCGAAGTATTGGCACTGGCGGACCGCATCGTCACTATGCGCGAAGGACGCGTTACTGGCGAAGTGCCGGGACGGGGTGCAACACAAGAACAACTGATGACTTTGATGACGCTCAGCGCTCCAAAAGCGGCTTGAAAAAGGGAACGACGAGACATGGCCAATACCAGCACCGATAAGTCCTTCGATGCCTTCGGATTCATCGCACGTTTTGCACCTTTGATTTTCCTTCTGGTTCTCATGGCGGTTTTCGCCGTCATGGAGCCGCGCTTCTTGTCTTCGATCAATCTGTTCAACGTCATGCGGCAGGTCTCAATTACGGGGCTTCTTGCCATTGGCATGACCTTCGTCATTCTGACGGCGGGGATTGATCTGTCCATCGGGTCACTCCTGGCCTTCGCAGGCCTTGTTGCTGCAGCAGTCGCAAAAGGCGGCATGCAGGATCGCTTTACCGTGGGAAATGATGCCGTGGGTTA
The DNA here is from genome assembly GCA_031421835.1 of Hyphomicrobiales bacterium. GTDB lineage: Bacteria > Pseudomonadota > Alphaproteobacteria > Rhizobiales > Aestuariivirgaceae > Aestuariivirga. Next base: position 42,916 of record JANOPL010000105.1, read on the forward strand.
TGGCTGGCCACTGGCGGCACTTGCTGCCATCGCCTTGGGCGTCGTGTGTGGTTATTTGCAAGGAGTCGCTATCACCAAACTGAAGGTTCCGCCTTTCGTTGTCACGCTGGGCGGCATGTCAGTGTTCCGGGGTGCTGCCCTCTTATTCGCAGCAGGCGGACCCATCAGCGGTTTTGACAAGGCATTTTCATGGTGGGGCCAAGGCAAAATCGGTCCGGTGCCGGTTCCCGTTATCATCTTCCTGGTCTGCGCCATCGTCGCTCATATTGTGCTTCGCTACATGCGCTTTGGCCGGCAGGTCTATGCGGCGGGTGGCAACCCCGAAGCTGCGCGCCTCTCAGGCCTGAATGTCAACGCCATCATCTGTTCGGTGTATGTCATCATGGGCTTTTTCGCGGGCCTTGGTGCTTTTGTGCTGGCTGCCCGATTGAACTCCGCCGAAGCCGTGGCAGGCACTGGCTATGAACTCACGGTGATTGCAAGCGTGGTCATCGGTGGCACAAGTCTGTTCGGTGGCGTGGGCACGATCTTCGGCACCGTCATCGGCACCATCCTCATCGGCGTATTGCTCAACGGCCTCGTGCTGATGAATGTCTCAAGCTACATCCAACAGATCATCATCGGCGTGATAATCGTTCTGGCCGTGGCGTTTGACACGTTCGCGAAGTCGAGGCGGAGGAAGGCTTAGAGCAATTCCTCATCTCGCCAGCTAGCGGGATTTGACGCTTTGCGCAGCAAAGCAGGTGAGAGCCGTCAGTTCAAAGCGTTGAAATCCCGGTCGCTCTGTCTGTCAAAGCTACCGCCAGCGCATCCAAAACCATGTGTTCTAATCCACCCTCACGCATAATCTTGATCTCATCAGACAATCGATCTGGTAACTCAACGGCCATGGCGCGAATTCGCTGCACCAAACGATCTTCATTCACACGTACGTTGACTGCCAATTTGCGCCAGTCTGAAAGCCCGATATAGCGAAGGCGATATTCATCTCCAACTTTCATCGCAAGTTTGGCTTTCAGCGGATCGATGTTTGGATAGGCCAATATGCTTGCAATGTCGTATAGTGGGGCTAAGCGCACCACGCCCCCACTGCCTATCAGAAGTGAATAGTTTTTGCCATGGGCGTCTGTACCACCAATCAGCCAATTGAAAATTAAAGCGTCAAAAAACCTTTGGACATCGTCATGGGCGGCGAATTCAAACTTCGGATCGCGCTCCACAGATCGGTGGCTTGAGACACTTGAACGGATCGTCTCCACGATTTGTTTGGCACCCGGCCCGCCTTGGTTTTGATATTTGATTGCCGGGTGGATGCTCAGCGCTTGGCAAAAGTCTTCCTGATGCAAACGAGCGACGTACGTTGTTTCAGCTTGCTTGAACAGCTTTTCAGCCAAGTCAAAATCTTCGTTCGCCTCACGCTCAATTTCGTCGCTCGCGCGCTCGGCGTCCACATCTCCCATTGCTTTCCGCGCTGCGGCTTCAGCTTGTAACTTGATTGCATGCGCCCGGCGTTTCTCCGCAGCATCTCGAACGATGATACGGTCATATCTTTCAATAACTATCGTAGGCACATCTTCAAGCTGCAGCACGGTCGATTGTGCTGTCTCCAGACCCAACGCCGCTGCAAGGCGCAAGCAAAGATGTTCATTCTCGGCATGGCCCGGAAATGCTGTGCTGGCTGGCTTCAGAATATGTGTGGTGGCAGTTCTTCCTGACGTCGCTCCCCACTTCGCTCCGTCAAAGAAAAGTGCGGTTTTTGGTTGGGCACCTGCGAGACTAAATTGACTACGGTCACTACCGAGCCGCCCGGCACTCGCATCTGTTCGGACAAGTCGAAGCCGTTCCGCGAGCTGTGTGTCGGTCAACCAATCCGGTTCGGGTTGTGCTTCAGGCAATACCGACTCAATTCTTTCCGGCGTCACAAACTGGATGGCCCCCGCACAGTCTTCGCCCACATGGCTCAACAAATCGAAAGCGTTCCGCTGGGATACTTGAAATTTCTTGCCCCAACTCTTCAAAACGTCGTCGTTGTCAGGTAACAATCCCCAAATGAAGGGTTCAACAGTCCTGTTTGTATGCTCCCTTGCTGTGAGTGGCATGGACATGGAAACAGGGAATGTGTCATCCGACGTGCGCCAGCTATCGGCGTACATGAATGAAGATTTTCCTTGCTCATTTTTCAGCGTGCCTGCTTCGCGACCATTGAGGATAACAATGAGTTCCTTCATTTTTCCCGCCTACGCATTTCCTTCATCAGCGCATTACCTGTCGTTGTCTGAGGCTCTAGGGCGCTTTTGCCTTCATCATCTGTTACGAGTTCCAAGCCGAGGGCTGATAGGGCTTGCAAAATGAGCACGAGGCTTGCTCTGGGTTTGCCCCGTTCGATCTCAGTGATCCAAAGTCTGCTGGTACCCAGTTTGCTTGCGAGGTCAGCTTGACTCATGCCCAGCGAACGGCGACGGGCGCGGATGAGCGCTCCGATGTCTTGTGGCGTTCTGACGACAATTCTAACCATAAGAGCGATCGCATACTTTTAGTTAAGTAAGCGATAGCATACATCATGAAAAGTATGCAATAGCATACATTCACTCCGTCCCAACCCGCAACACTGTCCACCCCGCCACCGCCAAAAACACTGCCCCGGCACCTCGCCCAATCCATGTCGTCACGCTTGGGTAGCCCGTCAGAAAATCCCGCGACTTTGCTGCTGCCAGTCCCAGCCCGCCATAAACAAGCCCTTGCGTCACTATCGTGATCAGACCCAGCACCAGTGCCTGGCCCAGCATGCTCCCAAACTTCGGCAACATGAACTGCGGGTAAACCGCCAGAGTGAACATGTAGGCTTTGGGGTTCAAGACACAGGTGATGAAGCCTTGGCCGAAAGCCTGTTGCATTGAGGTGGACCCATTGCTGCCCAGACTCGATACCGTGATGGAGCTGCGCACCAGCGTCCAGCCGATCCACGCCATATAAGCAGCCCCCGCCAGCAGGATTGTGGTGAAGACGTAAGCTGGCAGCGTTGTCAGTACTCCCACACACACCGCTGCAAATACCGTGTGAAACACGCCACCCAGCATTACCCCGGCGGTGGCCGAGAGGCCCCGGGCGCGACCACCCGTCAAGGCATTGGCAATAACGAAAAACATGTCCATGCCCGGCACAATGATGATGCCGAAAAGCAGGATGGAGAATATCCAGAGATTATATGCGTAAGTCATGATGACCCTCAAATAGAACGGCCCGCTGACAGGATGTGTCAGCAGGCCGGATATAAATGTCGATATTGCGGGAAACTACCCGTTCAAGCGCGCGGTGTCAAGCACTATTTTCCTGACTTAGGATGAACGCTTTCTGGCGGCCAATGTCCGCAATCTCAGGGCATTCAAGCGAATGAAGCCAGCGGCGTCCTTCTGGTCATAGGCACCGCGGTCATCTTCAAACGTCACAAGGTCATTCTTGTACAGCGACTTCGCACTCTTCCGTCCACTGACGATCACATTACCTTTGTACAGCTTCAAACGCACAACGCCTTCAACATGTTCTTGTGACTGATCAATCATCGCCTGCAACATCAAGCGTTCCGGCGAGAACCAGAAGCCGTAGTAAATCAATTCGGCATAGCGGGGCATAAACGAATCTTTGAGGTGGGCTGCCTCACGATCCAACGTAAGACTTTCCATCGCACGATGCGCTGCCAGCAAGATTGTGCCGCCCGGTGTTTCATAGACACCCCGGGACTTCATGCCAACGAAACGGTTCTCAACAAGGTCCAACCGGCCAATGCCATTGTCATGACCCAGGCGGTTGAGTTCAGTCAAAATTGTTGCAGGCGACATGGCCACGCCATTCAGCGCAACAGGATTGCCTTTTTCAAAGGTGATCTCAATGTCTTCAGGCACATCGGGCGCATCCCAAGGGGCGATGGTGCGCTGGTAGACAAATTCCGGCGCTTCCTGCCACGGGTCCTCCAGCACCTTACCCTCCGATGAGGAGTGCAACAAATTTGCATCAACGGAAAATGGCGCATCACCGCGCTTGTCTTTTGACACGGGGATCTGGTGCTTCTCGGCAAACTCGATCAAATCCGTCCGCGACTTGAATTCCCATTCACGCCAGGGCGCGATGATCTTGATATCGGGGTTCAGCGCATAAGCCGTGAGCTCAAATCGCACCTGGTCGTTGCCCTTGCCGGTGGCGCCATGAGACACCGCATCAGCACCGGTTTGGGCCGCAATCTCAACAAGCCGTTTTGAAATCAGTGGCCTGGCAATCGAAGTGCCTAGTAAATACACGCCTTCATAGACCGCATTGGCGCGAAACATCGGGAAGACGAAATCGCGCACGAATTCTTCGCGCAGGTCTTCGATAAAAATTTCCTTGATGCCCAGCATCTCGGCCTTTTTGCGGGCTGGCTCCAGCTCGCCGCCCTGACCCAAATCAGCTGTAAAGGTGACGACCTCAGCTTTATATTCAGTTTGCAACCACTTCAAAATGATCGAGGTATCGAGCCCGCCCGAATAGGCGAGGACGACTTTTTTGACTTTTGGTTGTGCCATGAAACGCGCTTTCGTTGGATTGCGCGTGACCTATCACGCCGACCCCGAAGGTCGCAAGCTCAGAAGAATGTAGACATGATTTGACCCCAGGTCCCCACCATGAAAAACAGGGCAACGATCAACATGATGACAACAATGGCGAGGCGCGGAGTCTGCTCAGTCACGCCCGCATTGCGCCCGGCGATGGCCCAGTAAATGGCTCCGGCGATGGGGCCAAAACCCAAACCCAACCATGGAAACCAATGGGGTAGTGAAAACATTATTCCCAACATCAGACCAATGACAGACCCAGCAATGGCGTAGTACCACCACATGCGCCACGATTTGAATTCGCCGAAGGCGATGACGACTGCGGCTGGCATTGCAGCGAAGAAGGCCACAAGCATCGCCACAAACAGGCCAAAAGTGAAGCCTGCCGTTTGGGCGTCCTGGCCGGCTCCACCCGTCGGGAAAAGCAGAAGGGCTCCATAGACAACATAGCCCGTGACCAATGAGGCCAGCAGAAAGGCAGCCACGATGATCAGTACACGGACAAGCGCCAGACCCATTATGCCGGCGCGTCCATGACTATCCGATCTTTGGCCCGGATTTTTTGTGATTCGCTTTTCAGTTGCCCGCAAGCCGCCATGATATCGCGACCGCGGGGCGTGCGTACGGGTGAGGCGTAGCCAGCGTTATTGAGAATTTCGGCGAAAACTTCGATCACATCCCACTCCGAACATTCATAGGGCGAACCCGGCCACGGGTTAAAGGGGATTAGATTCACTTTCGCTGGAAGCCCCGCCAGCAGGCGGACCAGTCGTTTGGCATCGTCTTTCGAATCATTGATGCCTTTCAGCATCACATATTCAAAGGTGATGCGCCGTGCATTGGAGGCGCTTGGATACTTGGCGCAGGCATTGAGCAATTCCGCGATCGGATATTTTTTGTTGAGGGGGACCAGTTTGTTGCGAATTTCATCGGTGGTGCCGTGGAGTGAAATCGCGAGTGACAGCCCGATTTCTTCGCCTGCCCGCACAATTTCAGGCACAACACCCGACGTCGACAAGGTGATGCGGCGTTTCGACAATGACATGCCTTCGCCGTCCGATGCGATGTGCATGGCCTTTTTGACGTTGTCGAAGTTGTAAAGGGGTTCCCCCATGCCCATCAAAACCACGTTGGTGATGTAGCGGCCTGACAGAGGAGGCTTGGGGTTTGCCGCGAGATCATCGGGCCAGTCTTTAATGCGGTCCCGCGCCAACATGATCTGGCCGACAATTTCACCCGCCGTTAAATTGCGCACCAAGGCTTGAGTGCCCGTGTGACAGAACGAACAGGTGAGGGTGCATCCCACCTGTGATGAAATGCATAGCGTGCCGCGATCTTCTTCCGGAATATA
>JANOPL010000106.1:0-32647 GCA_031421835.1 Hyphomicrobiales bacterium
AAAGCACTTGAAAAGGCAAGCAGCGCAACCTCACACGACACAGCAACAGTCCATAGCAATCCAATATCAAACGAGTTGAATCCCAAAGACGTCCAATGCAGCGAGCTCGATGTGTAAAGCATGCCATGGCTGGCCTGGGCCAAGCCGCAGGCCACCATCAACACCGGAAAACTTGAGGCGAAAAACAATTCTCGAACGCCGGTCAACATTCCGGGATCGACGGTTTTCTCCGTTTCTGCTGCCGGTTCATCCGGCAACAACAACGTGGCAAGAAAGGCCAATCCTTGCGCAAATGCAATCAACCAAGCCGTGGTCAAAGGGTCAAGTACCGTCAGCAAGGCACCTGAGACCAAGCTGCCCGAGAGAAAACTCACCGACGCCCACAACCGCAACCGCCCATAGTCCAGCCCATGGGCCGCACTGCCGTCCACACTGAAGCCTTCCGTCAGCGGAAACACAGGTGCAAACATGAAGGCCGCAATCAGTGCCATGGTGGTGATGGGGCCGAACCCATTGCTGATGGCCAACAGCAAATAGGCCGCGAAGGCAAATCCGGCACACAGCTGGATCACCAATTTGCGATTGCCGAAGTGATCGGCGACCCACGCAAACAGCGGCGCACCCAACACACGCACCGCCATCATGCCTGCCACTATCGCTGCAATGCCGGCGTTATCCATGCCTTTCGCATTCAACCAAAGCGGCAAGAACGGCAATTGCACACCAGATCCCATCATCATCAAGGCATAGGCAATTGATATTCGAATTCCAAAAATACGCGCCGTCATGGGGCTGCACTTAAACGAAAGATTCACCCATTTGTACGAATATGCTTGCAGGCAAGCCATGCACATAGCGGGATTGCTCAGTAGATCAACCTGACTTTTGACGTGGTCGTCAAAAGTCGGAAAAGCTGATCGAAAGTTGGGATTAAAGGCGATTTTGACTTTTCAAGAAAAGTCAGAACGCTGCGTGTGTGGGAGTTTGCGTAATGTCTAGTCTCGAAGCGATGGATCATCGCTTGACCTTTGATGATATTCTGGAAGCCGTGCAGGAATCAAAACGCGGCCGTTGGTTTCTCAAAGAATTCGAACAACGACTGCAAAAGCAAGATACATCGTCGATCTTGCAGGCCATTTCCAAACTCGAAGCCCGCATGGACGGATTTGGCGCTGAGTCAGGTCAGCCGGCCGAGTTGACCAAGGTCAAAGCCGCCATCGCCAATGCCCGCAACGATCTTTTAAAGCTGGGCCTGGGCAAAGAGGCAATGTCGGCAGAAGGTCAAATGTTCGCCAATCTTGCTGAAATGGCCCGCAAGGCCATACCAAGCTCCACGGAAAACAGCGCAGGTGTGGTGCGCACCTTGCAATTGGTCGCTGAAATAGAAAATACTGTAGCTCCTCCATCGTTAGCCGATCGCAGCGCAAAATTCTTCAACGCCGATGAAAACCTGTTTGAACGTCAGTCCGCTTTGGCCAAGCCGGTGCTAGTTGCTTCCGTTCCTGTCGAAGCCGCAGCCCCAGTTGAAAAAGCAGCTGACGCACAAAAGGAAGAGCCTGTGATGACAGGTGCAAAGTTGATCATTCGCAAGACGTCCAGCAATGAGTCCGTCACGGACATTGAGCAGCCCCAACATCAGGCAACAGCCGCACCCTCCGAAGACGTGATGCCTCTCATGCCTGTGTCGATGACGAACGAAGATATTTCAGCCATCGATACACCGCGCATCGTCATCATTCGGCGCAGGGCTGAAGACATGCCGGAAGTCGAAGCGGAATCTGCCGCTTAAGCTTGATCTACCAATCACGTGTCAAACCGACAGAAACGATGTCCAAGTGTTGCTTGAAGGATGTGTTCAATCCAGGAAGATTGACATCTCCGTCTTTCATGAACACGTGACTATAAGCGACGTTGGCGGTCATGTTTTCAGAGAACTTATAGCTGGCACCAACTGACAACCAGTACCGATCATTGTCGGGCGTTCTGACGGAGCGTGTTGCATCCGGTACCGGCGATTTTTCATAGGCAACGCCGCTGCGCAACGTCAGCGCGTCGTTGTAGGCATATTCAGCACCTGCTGAAAAATACCAGCTGTCTTTCCATGCGAAATTTTCAACCAAAGGCGCTGCTGGTCCTTCGATGCGCAACTCCTTGAAGCGGCTCCAGTTCGCCCATTCGACCCCACCCAGCAGTGTCAACTGATCCGTCACATCCTGCCGGATGCCTAACGTCACAGTTTCCGGGCTCTTGAACTTGGCGCGAATATCGCCACCAAAAGCTGCTGGCGTGAAAAAGCCCTCGCCTTTCAAAGTCTGGCTGACGGACGAACGAAAGCCGATGCCAATATCGGTCGTATCAGTGGGCTCAAACAACAGACCTGCGGTCAGGCCAAAGCCCAAGCTGTCGCCTTTGGCTTTCAGAAATTGAACGCCCGAACCCGGAAATCGGCTGGTCAGCTCAACCTGCATGAATTCAATCTGTGCCCCCACACCCACTGAAAGCATGTCATTGAATTTGTAAGACATGGTGGGATTGAAATTGTAGGTCTTGACCGCCGACTTGTCGCCGCGCCCGTTGCCTGCCCATCCATTGTTGCCGTCCGTTGTCAGACCCACGGGCGCATTCATCGACGTTGCAATGGTGATCTGATCCGTCAAACCGTAGGAGAAATATCCAGCTGGCACCAAAGCCAGTTCGCCAATATTACCGCTGCCGAGACTCGATTTCGAATAGGGCACGATCAATGCGGCATTATTTTCTGAAATGAATCCAAATTCATTGTACTCAGAAGAAATTGCCGGGTTCCAGAACAGTGAGGACAATCCACCGCCACCCGCCGCAACACCAGCAAAGGACATGCCTTGCCCGATTGTCGATTGCTCCCGAATGGCAAAACCACCTGCAGAAGCCGTGCAGGCTAAAGCCAAAAAAGTCGTAGCGGCAATACCGCTCGCGAAAGCTGTTTTCATTGTCTGCCCCTCTGTCCTCAGGTCGTTGCCTGAAATTTTTATTTTATGGCGTTGTTCTGCCCCAATTTTGGGGTCTTTGGCAACGATATTGTCGAAATGCCAGGCATCTTAAAGGTCCCTTTACCCTAACAGGCGAGTCTGTGCGGGAAACGTCTGTCAGAGTTGTGTATTCACGGTGCAAAAAATGATCTCCCGCCGCGCTTTTCTGTTGTCCGGTCTTGCCGCCTTTTCAGTCGTGCCAGTGCGAAGCTTTGCCCAACAGACCAACACTGCCGCAGCGCTTGGCCCCCGGGTGAACCTGTCCGGCAAACTGGCAACACGAACCGGTGTCGTTGCCGGACAAAACGAAGCCGCCATGATCACTGTGGGCTCGCCCGAAGCCATGCAAGGCGCCATTTCCATGTACGAAGAAATTGTTGCAGGTGGTAGCTGGAGCAAGCTGCCCGCCAAGGGCAAACTGGAAAAAGCGGCTGTAGGTCCACAGGTGATCGCTTTGCGCGAGCGCCTCGTGCGTGAAGGCTATCTGGATATTGATGCGTTGTCGATTTCCGCCCCTGAGGTTTATGACGGGCAATTGATCGGGGCCATCCGCAGCTTCCAAATCAACCACGGTATCGCGCCCACGGGCAAAGTGGATGCACGCACACGTGAGCAACTCAATGTGTCGGCCGGCTATCGCCTGTTCCAGTTGCAGGAAAACCAGGTGCGGGTTGCCGCCTATGCTGAAAATCTGGCCGACAGAAATATTCTTGTCAATATTCCCTCGGTGCAACTGGAAACCGTCGTCAACGGTCGCGTCCATGCCCGGCACAATGTGATTGTGGGTCGAGTCTCCCGCCCCACGCCAACCTTGCTCAGCCGCGTGACTGATGTGACGTTCAATCCCTATTGGAATGCACCGGCGTCCATCGTCGCCAAAGACATCATTCCAAAATATCTGAAAGATCCGAATTACCTCGACCAAATGCACATGCGCGTGTTCGATGGTGTGGGCGGCCCGGAAATTGAACCCTCGAGTGTGGATTGGGAAAACACCCCGCCTGAACGCTATCATTTCCGCCAGGAACCGGGTGCGCATAATTCATTGGCAACAGTCAAAGTAAACTTCGCCAATAGCTTCATGGTCTATATGCACGACACGCCGCATCGTGAAATTTTCCAGACGAATGCCCGCTTTGAAAGCTCAGGCTGTGTGCGGGTCGATAACGTGCGCATGTTTATCGATTGGATTCTGGCAGGCCAGGACGGCTTCGACGAGGCCCAGTTCGAAATGATCACGGCATCAGAAGAAACACATCCCGTTGCCGTGCGTTCAAACATCGACGTGCGCTTCATGTATTTGACAGCTTGGGCCACTGAAGACGGCAGGGTCAATTTCCGCCCCGACATTTACAATCTCGATGGCTCAGGATTTGTGTTCGGCCAGCCGGAAGGTGTTGAAGAAACCTGATCCATCGTCTATCTTTATTCGTAACAGACAAAATTACGGATAATCACCATGCAGCTCAAAGGCTTCCACCACCTCACCGCCATTACCGCAGACGCGCCGCGCAACCACCATTTCTACACACAAGTGCTGGGGTTGAGGCTCGTCAAAAAAACCGTGAACCAAGATGATACGAGCGCTTATCACCTGTTCTATGCTGACGGCAAAGGCAACCCCGGCACCGACATCACATTTTTCGATTGGCCAACCGGCGCCGAACGACGGGGCACCCATTCGGTTTGCCGAACTGGCCTGCGCATAAAAGGTGAAAACGCCTTTGACTGGTGGAGCGCACACTTCCGAAAGCATGACGTGAAATTCAAAGAGCCGATCAACCGCATGGGTCGTCTCACCATGGACTTTGAAGACTTTGAGGGCCAGCGCCTCTGCCTGGTGAACGACGAAAGCGATACAGGCTTTGCCGTCTGGGATAAAAGTGCGGTGCCCGCAGAACACCAGATCCAGGGTTTGGGCCCAATCACCATGAGTGTCCCCGACATTGCTGCAACCGACGCCGTGCTCACCAGAGTCATGGGCATGAGTTTGCTCAAAAATGATGACGGCCTCCACGCATATAAAATGAATGCTGATGGTCCAGTATCTGAATTGCATGTGAAGGTGGAACCTCTTTTGCCCCAAGCACGACAAGGTGCCGGAAGCGTGCATCACGTTGCCTTCAATATTCCGTTTACGGATTATGCGGCTTGGACCAATCGCTTGAAAGAGTTTCGCGTCCCCAACTCTGGCCCTGTCGATCGCTTCTGGTTCAAGAGCCTGTATTTCCGCGAACCGGGCGGCATCCTCTTCGAAATTGCAACCGATGCCCCAGGCTTCGCCTCCGACGAGCCTATGGACAAGCTGGGCGAAACCCTTAGCCTGCCTCCGTTCCTTGAAAGCAACAGGACAGCCATTGAGGCCGGTTTGAAGAAGTTGTGAGCTCCGCCGCTAAGGCAAATTATCCCGCATGAAGATATCAATCCGGATGCGCTCCTGTGCTTCCACCAGTGGCGCATTGTCGGCTTTGGCGATCAGCACGCGCACGGCTGAGCGCACTTCGTGGCCTGCGTCCTGATTGATGATGGCGTCAATGCTGCCGCGGATCAGCGCACGACGTGACCCCTCGGTAATTTCGTGGGCAATGAATACGATTTCTTTGGACCGCTTTGACTCGTCCAACCCGGCGACGATGCCTTTGGTGCCGCCGCCCACGTTATAGATGCCGATGAGATCGGGGTGTTCGTTCAGAATTTGTACTGTCAACGCTTCGGTTCTCCCCACATCATCGCGTGACTCGCGTACGGGAAGAATTTCGAACTGCGGAAACTCATGGGCCATGACTTGCTCAAAACCAAACTGCCGTTCGATGTGATCGCGCAAAGACAGCGAGCCTGCAAACAATCCAACTTTACCTTTTTGACCTTTGAGGAACCGCCCCATCAAACCTGCTGCCGTCCGGCCTGCTGATGAATTGTCGATACCTGCAAAGTGTGTGCGCTTGGACGCCGGAACGTCAGACACCAACGTAACAACCGTGATGCCCCGTGCCACCAGCGCATTGATGGACTCGCGGACCGCCGGATGGTCAAGGGCCACCACCGCAACACCATCAACGTCCTCGCCCAAACTATCGAGCGTGTGCGCCAGCAACTCGCCGTCAAACACGTCAACACGCTTGGTCATGATGGCCACCCGTTCAGCACTCATGCGATGGGCAGAGTCGTCAACTTCTTGCACAATCGACTGCATGAACTCGCCAGCGGTATTGGGCAGAATAAACCAGAAACGGTATTCCCGCCCCCGTGCCAGCCGTGCCGCAATGCGATCCGGCTGATAGTTGAGTTCGCGGATCGCACTTTCGACTTTTTCAACGGTTTGAATGCGCACACCCGGTCTGCGATTCAACACACGGTCAATCGTTGCCACGCTGACGCCTGCCCGCTGAGCCACATCTTGTATTGTTATTTTTGTCATGCTGGAAGGGTTGAAGCGCAGCCCACGCCCATTGTCAAACGGGCAAGGCCTCCGCCCTGAAAATTATCAACGCCGTTTGCAGGTAAAGCGGGTGATGGAACGATTACCCTTGATTTTGATCGAGTTGACTTTGGCCAATGTCAGTCCACTCTTGCGGCAATTACGGGCAGCCTGCTTGGTTAGAGTTTTTGTTGATTTGCGGAAGTGGCAGACATAGCGTGTACGCGTGTAGGTCACATAAGCCAGACGTGAACCATATTGCGAACGACATACACGGCGAGCAGCTGCCTTTTGCGACCCGGTCAAAACCTTGATGATGGATGTGTTGGGCGCATCAGGAATTTCTGACGGGGACGCGAATGGCAAAGCCACCGCTGGACTGATTAAAATGGAAATCGCCATCACAAACTTGGGGATAAATTTCAACATGTCACGCTTTCTCAATTACCACCTCCGCGAGTAAAGCCTGACTTTGTTATTTTGGCAAGCCGTTCAGGTCACAGCTTTGCGGTTGAGATAGGCTGGTTGGTTCCACAACCTCTCGCGCAACACTATGTGCAGCATGGCAGCTGCGTCAAACACGTCGGTAAAACTGTTAAACAGGGGCGCAAATCCAAAACGGATCATATCAGGTGCACGGAAATCCCCGATCACATTCGCGGCAATCAAGGCTTGCATCACCGCATAACCTTCAGGGCAGTGAAAACTCACATGGGAACCTCGCTTGCTCATGTCACGCGGGCCTGCCAGTGCGACGCCATGGTCAGCGCACTGGCGTTCGACCTGCTCGATAAACAGCGAACACAGGGCTTGCGACTTTTCGTAAATTTTCTTCATGTCAACGTCATCCCAAACCTTCACAGCGGCATCCAATGCCACCACTGACAACACGGCTTGGGTGCCACATTGAAACCGCGCAATGCCAGGCGCTGGTTTCCACTCAGGATCAAATGCAAAAGGGGCAGCATGTCCCCACCAGCCCACCAAAGCCGACGCAGCGTCGTCATGGTGGCGTGGATGCACAAACACAAAGCCCGGCGCACCGGGGCCGCCATTCAAATACTTGTAAGTGCAGCCCACGGCAAAATCAGCGTCGCAGCCCAACAGATCAATCGGCAATGCTCCAGCAGAGTGTGACAAATCCCAAATCACCAGACAACCCTTGGCATGGGCCGCCTTGGTCGTCGCATGCATGTCGTGGCGGCGTGACGTGCGATAGTCGACGTCCGTCAACATCACAACGGCAACGTCGTCTGAAATCGCGGCCAGAATATTTTCAGGGTCAACACAACGCAGCGCAATGCCCTCACCCAAAAATTGTGACAAGCCTTGTGCCACATACAAGTCCGACGGAAAATTTCCGTGGTCTGATAAAATGACCTTGCGCTCACGCCGTTTTGACAGAGCCGCTGTCAGCACCTTGAACAAATTTACGCTGATGGTGTCTCCCACCACGGTATTGCCGGACCCTGCACCTATCAAACGCCCCACTTTTTCGCCAATGGTGAGCGGCAACTCGAACCACTTGTGCTTGTTCCACGATGTAATGAGGTCCTGCCCCCAGCCGACGTCCATGTGCCAGGCAACAGTCGTTTGCACGCCATGTGGCATCGGCCCCAGTGAATTTCCGTCGAGATAAACCACATCCGGTGGCAGCACGAAGCGGTGGCGGTAGTGGCGCAACTCATCCGCTGCATCCATCTCTAAACATTCCCGCCGTGTGACCATGATTTTCTCCTTATTCCCGTGCTACCATCTAACCATGCGTGTTCACCATTTGATTTTCGCCAGTTTCTTCATGGCAACCGTCAGTATCGCCTCTGCCGAAACCTTGGTCACAGTGGCCACAACCACCAAACTGATCCGTTCCGCTGAAAAGTCCGTCATCGATGCGCAAGGCTGGGCGCTGGATTTGCACGACGTCTTGCAACAACACGATTTTCCACAAAGCAAAGAAAACATCTGCGCTGCTGTTGCTGTGATTGATCAAGAATCAGGATTCGTTGCTGATCCACCAGTGCCGGGACTCGGCAAGTTGTCGGAACAGGCGCTGCGCGATAAATTCAACAAGGTGCCGATTGGCGGCAACATTGCGCTGCGCTGGCTGGAAAACACCCCGACACCAGAAGCCAGTTTCATGGCCCGCATCCGCAATGCAAAAACCGAACGCGACCTCGACTTGGCCTATCGATCGCTGGTTGACTATGCCGGAAAAACCACCAGCCTCGATATGGTCCTGCGCTTGGGCCTACTGAATAAGTTGATCGAAGAAAGAAACGAAATTGACACCGCAGGGTCCATGCAAGTGTCTGTGAAGTTCGCTTTATCAGAAGCCAGGAAACGCCGCTGGTTGCCAATGACACTGGACGACATCTACGGCGTACGCGACCATCTCTACACAAGACAAGGCGGCATGTATTACGGCGTCAAACAATTGCTGGGATACGACACAGGCTATTCACAGAAAATTTTCCGCTTCGCCGACTTCAATGCGGGCCGCTATGCCTCGCGCAATGCCGCATTTCAAAAAGTTGTCGCAAGGCTTTCAGGTCAATCGCTGGCCTTTGATGGCGACCTTTTAAGCTATGGCAAAGACGGCCAACCGTTGAGCGCCGTCACGGCAACGGAAAAAGCCATTCGCGTGGCCAACACCAAACACAAACTTGGCCTCGACGATCAATCCATCCGCGCTGATCTGTTGAAAGAAAAAGATGTTGGATTTACATCGACGCGCAGTTTCATCAGCCTGCGTGACCGCTTTGCCGCAACAACAAAAACGCCTGCGGCTTTCGCAGCAGTCCCCGATATCGCTTTGAACAGCCCCAAACTGTCTCGTGGCTTCACCACACGGCGCTTCGCTGAAAGTGTCGACAAGCGCTATCAGGCCTGCATGAAGAGCAAATAAAAAGCGACCACCACCCGCGACATGCTGGCCCGCCTCCCCCCGGGGGCTGGTGGGTGGACGTGCCAACAAAACGCTGGGCCGGTGGCCGCCGGAACGTGCCGGGTCTCAGTGAAACCATACACAAGCCGAGGTTCCTGCAAAGTGTTGCCAGAGTCAAATAAAATGTGGATATTTGTTGTTTCCACTCTTATTCTGTGTATATTTGCTGGTTTAAAGCGCTTAAAATGTAAATTTTTCAACATTACGTAATGAAAAACCTCAAAACTCTCGAACGTCACGCGAAAATTGTGACGGCCCTGCGCCAGCACGGTTCACTTTCGGTTGCGGAGCTTTCGGCATTGGCTGGCGTTTCGGAAGAAACAGTGCGGCGCGATGCGAAAATGTTGGAAGATGGCGGCAGCGTTTTGAAGCTGCATGGATCACTGGCACTGCCTCATAATATGGGGGAAACCAATTATGAGCGCCGGATGCGCGAGTTTGCGCCGGAAAAGCTCGCAATTGCCCGCGCCGCCGCACAAATGGTTCGCGATGGCGATAGCTTGATCATCGACACCGGAACCACCACAACATTCTTTGCCCGCGAGTTGCGTCAACGCCGAAACCTGACGATCATCACCAATTCAACCGAAATCGCCCGAACCCTCGCCGACGTGGCAGGAAGCAAAGTCTTGTTGGCAGGCGGGGAAATGCATGGCGACAGCGGTGGCACCTATGGTCCGACCGCCGTCGAGTTTATATCGAAGTTTCGTGTCAAACATGCGTTTCTTTCGATCACAGCCCTTGATGTTGAGGCAGGCCCCATGAACAATTCACTGGAGGAAGCCGAGTTTGCCGCCATGGCGGTGTCTTGCGCCACTCACCGCGTGATCATTGCAGACTCCTCGAAATTTGGCTTAACCTCTTTTGCACGGGCATGCCGCTGGTCGGACGTCGAGGTGATTGTGACAGAGAAATCACCATCACCCGAATTTTTCACGAAACTGCGAGAGAGCGGCACACGACTTGTCATCGCGCAGGCGTAGTCCCGTCAAAAGCAAGAGCGCCAGAATGTTTGAAAAAGACTACCAAGTGCCGCACCCCGTTGACCATGACCCCCAAACAAGAGCAAGATGCGAAACACAATCTCAAAGGTGAAAACATGCGATTTGAATCTCCTGCAACGGTGAAAGATGCTGTTGCACTACTCGCCAAAGAAAAAGGCACCGCGTTCATATTGGCAGGCGGCACGGACCTGCTCGTTAAAATGAAAGCCGGCATGGTTGAACCTGACCTTGTCGTCGATATCAAACGCATTAAGGGCATGGCAGACATCAAAAAATCGGCGGCAGGCTTTGTCATCGGAGCTGGCACGCCTTGCGTTGCCCTCAATGAAAATGCAGCACTCGCCAAGGCTTATCCCGGCGTTGTGGAAGCGGCCAATCTGATTGGCTCAAAACAAGTGCAGGGCCGCTGCACCATGTCTGGCAATCTGTGCAACGCTTCGCCCGCCGCTGACTCGGTTCCAGCCCTTGTCGCGGCAAATGCCAAGGTCACCATTGCAGGACCCAAAGGCAAACGTAAGCTGGCTGTGGAAGATGTGCCAGCAGGTGTGGGCCGTACACATCTGAAAAAAGGCGAGTTTATTGAATCGATTACCCTGCCTGCCAAGAAACCAAAATCCGGCGATGCCTACATGCGTTTTATTCCCCGCACGGAAATGGACATTGCCGTTGTCTCCTGCGGCATTAACCTGACGATTGATGGTAAGGGTGTCATCACCGCTGCCCGCGTAGCACTTGGGGCTGTTGCACCTACCGTGTTGTTGGTGAAAGAAGCTGCCAATGCCATCATCGGCACCAAGCTGGATGATGCGGCAAAAGCCAAGCTTGCCGCCGCCGCATCTGCCGCCTGCAAGCCGATTGATGACAAGCGTGGCACCATTGAATTCAGAACAGATATCGCAGGCGTGCTGGCCAGGCGCACCGCAGAAGTCGCGTACAAACGCGCGGGAGGCAAGGCATAATGGCACTACTTGTTAATACCACCATCAACGGCGATGCGATTGAATATGTCTGCCAACCCGATGAATCTTTGCTCGATGTTCTGCGCAATCGCGTCGGCCTGACGGGAGCCAAGGAAGGCTGCGGTACCGGAGATTGCGGCGCATGCTCGGTCATCCTCGACGGCCGTTTGACCTGTTCGTGCCTCGTGCTGGGCGTTGAAATGGAAGGCCGTGAGCTTGAAACCATTGAGGGCATGGCGGACGGCAATGTTTTGCACCCGCTGCAGCGCCACTTCATTGAAGGTGCGGCTCTTCAATGCGGCATTTGCACACCGGGCTTCTTGATTGCAGCACAAGCGCTGCTGCGCAAGAACCCTGATCCATCAGAAGAAGAAATTCGTTTTGGTCTGGCTGGCAATCTCTGCCGCTGCACAGGCTATGACAAAATCGTACGCGCCGTTCAATCCGCTGCCAAAGAAATGAGAGGAGCATAACATGCCACTCGATACAACACTCGTCAGAAAGCAATTCAAGGTCATTGGTCAGCGCGTCACGCGCCCTGACGGTGTCGACAAGGTCACGGGCCGCGCCAAATATGGCGCTGATGCCTTTGCGCCGGGGCAACTGGTGGCCTTGGTACTGCGCTCGCCGCACGCCCACGCTATCATCAAAAAAATCGACATTTCAAAAGCCGAAAAGTTGGCAGGCGTCAAAGCTGTGATCACCTCAGCTGACCTGCCCGACCTCACAGGCGGCGATCGCAGCATGCGCGACATTCTGGAAAACAGCATGGCCCGCAAGAAGGTTTTGTATGACGGCCATGCCGTAGCAGCCGTTGCAGCTGTTGACATGCACACCGCCAAAGCAGCCCTCAAACTGATCAAGGTGGACTATCAAATTCTGCCCCATGTCACCGAGGTTGATGAAGCTTTGAAGCCGACAGCTCCCTTGCTGCACGACGACATTTTCACCGATGGCATTGAACCGAAGCCGACCAAGCCCTCAAACTTCATCAAGCAGGCCGAATATGGCCATGGCGACATCGAAGCCGGATTGAAGGAAGCCGATGTCGTTATCGCGCGTTCCTACAAAACCGAGCAGACCCACCAGGGCTATATCGAACCCCACTCTTGCCTGGCCAACGTTGGACCAGACGGCACAGCAGAACTTTGGGTCTGCACCCAAGGCCCCTTTGTGTACCGCAATCAATGCGCAACACTGCTGGGCTTTGACGCCAACAAACTGCGTGTAACGGCTTCCGAAATCGGCGGCGGTTTTGGTGGCAAAACCCATTTGTGGGCTGAGCCCTTGGCGCTGGCCTTGTCACGCAAGGCCAACCGCCCGGTGAAGCTGACGATGTCACGCGAAGAAGTGTTCCGTTGCACAGGGCCAACATCTTCAGCCTCCATCGACATCAAGATTGGTGCCAAGAAAGATGGCACGATCACCGCTGCCTTCGCTGAGCTGCGCTATCAAAACGGCGCCTTCCCTTTCACCTGGGCCGAGTTCGGTGCCATGACGGCGTGGGCCTGTTATGATTTCAAGAATGTGAAATCAGTGTCGAAAGACGTTGTGTTGAACCGCCCGAAATGCGCAGCCTATCGCGCACCTTCTGCACCGATCGCGGCCTTCGCCGTTGAAAGCGCCATGGACGAAGTGGCAGCCGCAATCGGCATGAACCCATTGGATTTGCGCATCAAAAACGCCGCCAAGGAAGGCACCAAGTCGTCCTACGGACCGGTTTACGGCCCCATCGGCATTGGCCCGACCTTGCAAGCGGCCAAGGATCACCCCCACTGGAATGCACCATTGGGACCGAACATGGGCCGCGGCATGGCCTGCGGTTTCTGGTTCAACTTTGGCGGTCAAACCTGCGTTGACGTCAACGTCACACCTGATGGCAACGTGACTGTCGCTGTCGGAACGATCGACGTGGGTGGTTCACGGGCGTCAATTGCCATGGGCGTGGCGGAAGAACTGGGCGTCAAATACGAGAACGTTCGCGTTGTCGTGGCCGACACGTCCTCACTCGGTCACAACGACATGACTGACGGCTCACGCGGCACCTTCTCGTCTTCCATGGCTGCCATCGATGCCACCCGCAAAGCCATCACCATTCTGAAAGAGCGCGCTGCCAAGACATGGGAAATCCCGCTGGAAGACGTATCCTGGGAAGACGGTGAGGCAACGCCCGTTGGCTCGAAATATGGCAATCTCAAAACCTTGACGCTGAAAGACTTGGCTGCAACAGCAGGCAACACCGGCGGACCCATTGCCGGTCACTCGGAAATTGTCGCAGATGGTGCAGGCGTATCGTTTGGCACCCACATCTGCGATGTCGAACTGGACAAGGAAACCGGCCGCAGCTTGATCAAGCGCTACACCGTGATCCAAGACGCCGGCAAAGCCATGCACCCGTCCTATGTTGAGGGACAGTACCAAGGCGGTGCTGTGCAAGGCATTGGCTGGGCTCTGAACGAGGAATATGTCTACGGTGCCAATGGTCGCCTGCAAAATGCAGCCTTCCTGGATTACCGCATCCCCGTCTGCTCCGACCTGCCGATGATCGACACGCAGATTTTGGAAATCCCCAATCCGCATCACCCCTATGGAGTGCGCGGCGTGGGCGAAACCTCAATCGTGCCGCCATTGGGTGCCATCGGCAATGCGATTTCTCACGCTGCCGGCGTGCGGATGACGCATGTACCCATGTCCCCTCCCCGCGTGCTGAAAGCGCTGAAGTCGAAGAAGGCATAACCACCAAACCGGATCGTCGAATGGTACCGGAAAACCACGGGTCCTCAATCACACCAGAAGGTGCGATTGAGGACCTTTTCGTTTTTGGAATTCCGCTCGTGCCGCGCAGCAGGGCTGCCAACTGGCAACGCGTGCTCGACAATCTGCAGGCCACACTGCAATCGATCCTGCAACAGAAAGATCAGAATTTTCAGTGTCTCATCGCCGTGGAAGACCCCATACCGCTGCCGGAAGTCAAAAGCCCGAAGGTCACGCTGGTCACGATTGAAGAAGTACAACGTCTGAATTTTGGGCGCGACAATTACGGGCTCGCCAACAAGGACGCTGCACTCAAAAGAGCGATTTTAAGAACGCATGCCAATGAACTGGGGGCAACATATTTTATGGGCACAGATGCTGACGATTTGATCAGCAACCGGGTCGTCGCGTTCACACGCTCACAAAAACCCGAATATGGGGCCGCTATAACACGTGGTTACGTTATGGACAGCCAAACAGGTAAATGTCTGCCAGTGCCGGGTAAACATGTTCGCGTCACAGGCTTTGACACATATTGTGGAACATCGATCATAATGAACTTGAAGTTTAACGCGGCAAAGGGATCAGGCTCGCTCGCACAGCTATGGGACACGGGGCACAACTTGGTCCGCGCAGCAGCAATTGAAAACAGCACCCCGCTGCTCGAACTGAACGTACCACTGGGCATCTATATGCTCAACAGCGGCGAAAATATTTCCAAACTTGAAAGCAACGCTCCGAGATTACGCTTGTTTGAAAAACACATTGTGGAGAACATCAACCGCTATGGCTCACCACTTGCCAAAGCCCAACTCATGGAGTTTGGGCTTTGGAGTGGATGATCAATGATTAACTACCGTATCCGATAGCTGCCGGGCGGCTGGCCGTTCCTGTGCCATTGCGGTCGATTTCAACCGTTCCGTTGCAAATCCCGCCAACCCAGTTGACGGTGCAGCTCGCAAGCCGCAAAGCGTCGTCGCGATACTCGCTGTCGGGATATTGCTTGGCAAAGCGCGTCAACAATTCCGATTCCCCGGACTGAACAGCGCGGGCAAAAGCCACCGAGTCGACGGTAACCACACCCGAAAAAATAACACCAACACCTGCCAGAATGGCGAGGATAGAAGTTCTACTCATTTTAAGTCTCCTAGCCCCCTTGCTAAGAAGACAGAATATAAGTGATTCACTCGCTATTGCAATGTAGAAAATCCACATAACTTTTGTTTCTGAATAACCAGGAAAGGCAATACATGAGCGGCGTAAGTGATACAAAAATCGGGCAAGCAGCCAGACCACAACCGCTTAGTGCACTGATCACCGTCATCGTCACGCACTACAACTACGCCGATATGATCAGCACCGCTTTGCAAAGTGTGTTAGCGCAGACCTATCAAAACTTTGAATGCATTGTTGTTGACGATTGTTCAAACACATCGCAACGCGATCAACTGCGGCAGAAGATTACTGAACTCGCTGACGACAGAATAAAACTCATTGAGCTGCCCGCTAATCTTGGCCAAACCAACGCCATCTTCGAAGGGCTGCGCCACAGCAGCGGCGAGTTCATCGCACTATTGGATCCAGATGATGTGTACACGCCGCAGTTTCTGGAAAAAATGTTACACTGTCATCTCAACCCTTGCGTATACGCTGCCGTGGCCAGTTGCGAAATGGGATTGTTCCGCGTCGGCGGTGCCAAGTTGTCGTCTACTTATTCAAACTTCAAGTATGAGGCCTATCTCGACGGCACACTGCCCAAAAAAGAAGTTCAATACCTCGATTTCGGCTTCAGTGCCTATTACACCCCGGACACGACAGGTTGGATCTGGTGCACCACTTCTTCGATGATGTTTCGTCGCGATGCCTTGTTGTGCCTTCAGCGCGAAAGCTACATGCCCGACATGAAAATTTGCGGCGATACATATTGCGTTTTGGGGGCTCATATGTTGGGTGGAACGCTGTTCGTCGACGACGTTTTGAGTTGGCGCGGCATTCACGAAGCCAACAGCGTGGAGTTTTCAAAGGTCATTTCCTCACGGCAAAAGCGCCACAAAAACACATTCGAAGACCTGTCCGAAGATATCCGCTTCTTTGCAGCCAAGACGCTCGTTGAAAATGGTTCGTTTCGCACCCTCCCAAACAAAGTGCTGGTAAATACGTTGCGGGCCAACTTTCAACGCCACCAACTGGAAGAATTGGCCGCGTTGGACACTGAGCTTTCACAAATACTGTCGCTCGTAACCTGACGAACAGGACCACATGGACACCCCACATCATATTCAAGTTCACCTCTGGGGGGCGTTGCGGCCCTATGCCAACGGCGCGTTGACAGTTTCTGTTCACGCGGAAACCATTCGCGAATTATTCCGTGTACTGATTGACAAATACCCGGGCATGGAACCTCACATCAAACGCGGCGTAGCCGTGTCGATCAACGGCCAGATCTTTCGCGACCAATGGGACACCGAGCTCCCGACTGATGCGGAGATTTATCTGCTGCCCCGCGTTCCGGGCGGCTGAATAGTCATCCAACTTTTCACTGCCGGAAATCCTTGAGTTGCGATATGTGTTTCGCCAGGAGTTCACCATGTCCGCTTTTAATCAGTCCCTCGTTCTCGAACTGGACGCCATTCGTGCCCAATCCCTGTGGAAAACCGAGCGCGAGATCTTGTCCTCCCAATCCTCCCACATTGAAGTCTCGGGAGGGCGCGAGGTTTTGAACTTCTGCGCCAACAATTATCTGGGTTTGGCCAATCACCCGGCGTTGATTGAAGCCGCGAAAACCGCCCTCGACAGTCATGGCTTCGGCATGGCCTCGGTACGTTTCATTTGCGGCACCACAGATTTGCATCGCCAACTCGAAACCCGCATTGCCGACTACGTCGAAATGGAAGACTCGATTTTATTTGCCGCATGCTTCGACGCCAATGGAGCCGTGTTCGAACCTCTGTTTGGTGAACAAGACGCAATCATTTCTGATTCCCTCAACCATGCCTCAATTATAGATGGAATTCGCTTGTCAAAAGCCAAGCGCTTCCGCTTTGCCAACAGCGACATGAACGATCTGGAAACACAGCTGAAGGCTGCAACCGAAGCAAAGGCCCGCCGCATCATCATTGTGACCGATGGCGTATTTTCCATGGACGGCCATTTCGCAGACCTGAAGTCCATCCGCACACTTGCCGACACATATGATGCCTTGATCATGGTCGACGATTGCCACGCCACGGGTTTTATCGGGCCACAGGGTCGCGGCACGCCTGCGCGTGCTGGCGTGAAAGTAGATATTTTAACAGGCACGCTCGGCAAAGCCTTGGGCGGTTCTGCTGGCGGATACATTGCCGCGTCAAAACCAATCGTTGACTTGATGCGACAGCGGGCACGGCCTTATCTGTTTTCCAATGCTTTGCCGCCTGCAATTGTTGCGGCCAGCCTGAAAGCCATTGATCTTGCTGAAGCAGGTGATGATTTGAGGGCAAAGCTCACGTCAAACACACAGCACTTTCGCAACTCAATGTCCAAGGCAGGCTTCACCTTGCTGCCGGGTGAGCATCCCATCATTCCCGTCATGCTCGACGAAGCGGCAATCGCCCAAGACATGGCCCGTGAACTTTATGCGGCGGGGATTTACGTGACCGGCTTTTTCTTCCCCGTGGTGCCAAAGGGTAAAGCCCGCATTCGCACACAAATGTCAGCTGCGCATTCGGTTGAAGACATTGAATCAGCCACTGAGGCCTTTACCAAAGTGGCACATAAACTGGGCGTAATCTCATGAAAGCATTGGTGAAAGCATTACCTGAGCAAGGTCTTGTATTGCGGGAGGAACCCATTCCGCAAATCGGCCCCGATGATATCCTGATCAAAGTTGCCAAAACCGGAATTTGCGGCACTGACCTTCACATCTGGAAATGGGACCAGTGGGCGCAGAAAACCATTCCCGTGCCCATGGTGGTGGGCCACGAGTTTGCAGGGGTGGTTGCCGAAATCGGCTCTCATGTGCGCACCGTCAAAGTTGGTGATCGTGTATCCGGCGAAGGTCACTTGATTGGCATGAAAAGTCGCATGGTCCGGGCCGGGCACTTTCATCTGGATCCCGAAACCAAGGGTATAGGCGTCAACGTGCCCGGAGCATTCGCGGAGTATTTGAAACTTCCCGCTTTCAACGCCATTCACTTGCCGCCCGAAGTGGACGACGAGATTGGCGCTATACTCGATCCTCTCGGCAATGCCGTACACACTGCCTTGTCATTCGATCTCATCGGCGAAGATGTATTGATAACAGGTGCTGGCCCTATTGGCATCATGGCGGCAGCAGTGTGTCGCCATGTCGGCGCACGTCACGTCGTCGTAACCGACATCAATGATTATCGTCTCGAATTGTGCAACCAAGTGACCGATGCAGTAACGGTGAATGTGTCGAAAGAAAATCTGCACGACGTGATGACACGACTGCATATGCATGAAGGTTTTGACATCGGTCTTGAAATGTCTGGCGCACCCAAAGCTTTTGAGCAGATGGTGGATCACATGATCATGGGCGGGAAAATTGCCATGCTCGGCATTCCCGCCGTGCCAACCCCTGTGGATTGGAACAAGGTGATCTTCAAAGCCCTGACGATCAAGGGCATCTATGGCCGTGAAATGTTCGAGACCTGGTATAAGATGATCGCCATGCTGCAATCAGGATTGGATGTGCGGAAAGTCATCACCCACCGCATGAAAGCAGCTGATTATGCCCAAGGCTTCGCGTTGATGAAGCAAGGCAGCTGCGGCAAAGTTGTGTTGGATTGGGCCTGACATGAAGCCGATCCATCCCCAACACCCAAAGCCCGTTGATGCTGCCAACCGCGCCGCGATCAAGCCCGTGATTTGTTATCCCGTGGACGGCCTGCAACCAGCGCACCTTGAAAGCTATCAAGCCATTAGGAGCGAATGGACAAGAACGTCTTCCACACTGGTCCCGCCACGCGAAGCTCGCTGTTTTGAAGTTCCCGCCGGACATTTCTTCCGCATCTTCAGCGTCGACGGTCCGCAAGTTGGCGATCTCAATTTGTGGAATATGAAAGACACCACCGAACATTTTTTCTCTGGCAAAACCCGCGCTTTGCACGGTACCCACCTTTCAACTGGCGACCGCATGTGGTCGAACCTTCCCTACCTCCGCCCGATGGCCACCATCACTGAAGATACTTTAGACTGGTACGGCTTTGATGACTTTGGTGGTTCCGTGCATGACGTGATCGGCACACGCTGTGACCCATACACCCATAAGCTTTTATCAGGAGACGACTATCATCACTGTTGCCATTCCAACCTCACCCGCGCTTTCGCCGAAAAAACCCATCGCAGTTTAAAAGAGGCAGAGCCCTTCATCCACGATGTGCTCAACGTCTTTATGTGCACCGGTTTTACCCGCGGGACTGGTCAATATTTCATGAAAGCCACCCCTGCACGCCCCGGAGACTTTATCGAGTTCTTCGCCGAAATCGATCTCCTTGGCGCACTTTCTGCTTGCCCAGGCGGCGACTGCGGTGAAGTCCATTCCAGCGACGCGGCCAAATGCTCCCCGTTGTTGGTAGAGGTATATGAACCTGCTGCACGACCAAACGGTTGGACACCTCCACAGCAAAACAGTTTTGAATTGGCATGATCTCTCGTTGAATCAGTCTTGCAATCTTCATGGACTGCGTCTCAAATCAAGCAACGCGGGAGGGTGGCACATGAAGGTTTTACTTGAAGGTCGCTATGCAGCTTTGACTTTGGTCTCGCTGGTTGCCTCATGTTGCCTCCTGGCCATCCTGCTGGTGCCAAACCTGCTTTACTATCTTTGGTTTCCTCTTGTTCTCTCCCTCGGCTTGATTGCAGTTGGCATCCACGACCTGTTTCAAACCAAGCGCGCGGTTTTGCGGAATTACCCCATCATCGGCCACCTCCGTTATTTCTTTGAAAAAATCCGCCCGGAAATGAGGCAGTATTTTTTTGAAGCCGAAACCGACGGCCAGCCCTTCCCTCGTGAAAAGCGCGCCATCGTCTATCAACGCGCCAAACGCCAGCTCGATAAGAAACCTTTCGGCACACAAAGCAATGTTTATGCTGAAGGTGCTGAGTGGATGTTGCATTCCATGCTGCCGCTTGACGAAGCCAAGGATGGTTTTCGCATCACCATCGGCGGACCGGACTGCAAGCACCCCTATTCGGCCTCCGTGCTCAACATTTCTGCGATGAGTTACGGCGCCTTGTCAGCCAATGCCATTCTCTCATTGAACAGTGGTGCCAAAATCGGTGGCTTTGCCCACGACACCGGTGAAGGCTCCGTCAGCCCATTCCACCGTGAAGCGGGGGGTGATTTGATCTGGGAAATTGGCTCCGGTTACTTCGGCTGCCGCAACAGCGACGGCACATTCTCCGCTGAGAAATTTGCCGAAACCGCGTCTGATCCACAAATCAAGATGATCGAAATCAAAATCTCCCAAGGTGCAAAGCCGGGTCATGGCGGCGTTTTACCGGCAGCCAAAGTCACACCTGAGATTGCCTTCATTCGCGGCGTAGAAATTGGCAAAGACTGTATTTCACCAGCCCGCCATTCGGCCTACTCGACACCCTTGGAACTCATGCAATTCATCAAACAGCTGCGCGACTTGTCGGGTGGAAAACCAGTGGGCTTCAAACTCTGTATCGGTCACCCCATCGAATTCCTGGGCTGCCTCAAAGCCATGCTGGAAACAAAAATCTCCCCCGACTTCATCGTCATTGACGGCAAGGAGGGTGGAACAGGTGCTGCCCCTGTTGAATTTATCGACAACCTCGGCATGCCCCTGCGCGATGGTTTGGCCTTCGCCCATTCTGCGCTGACCGGGGCGGGTTTGCGCGAACACATCAAGCTTGGCTGCGCTGGCAAAATCATCACCGGGTTTGACATGGCACGCGCCCATGCCTTGGGCGCTGATTGGTGCAATATTGCCCGTGGCTTCATGTTTGCCGTGGGCTGCATTCAGGCCCAGACCTGCCACACTGGTCACTGCCCGACAGGGGTGACCTCACAAGATCCCAACCGCCAACGCGCCATCGTGGTCACCGACAAAGCCCAGCGCGTCGCCAACTTTCATCGCGAAACCGTAAAATCATTGGGAGAATTGATTGCAGCGGCAGGCATGTACGCGCCATCAGAACTCAAACCCCACCACATCATGCGCCGCGTCGGCGATGGCCGCATCCTGTCATTGGCGGATCAATTCGAATTCATGGAACAAGGCGCCCTGTTGGGCAATGACCCGCCCCCGCTCTACGGCGCGTTGTGGCAATCAGCCCGCGCTGAGCGGTTTGGGTTGGTGTGACCTAATACGCCACGCCATCATTCAATTTCATCAGCCCACGGATGAGTTTGAAACCTGTCCAGATCAGAAAGCACAAATAAATCGGCCATGTGAGGATGATGCCGATACCCAGCGTCAGCCACGTCACAGCAATCAAAATGATTGCCGCCACCAAATTCACCGTCATTACTTTGCGGATGTTGGCGAGGTGACTTTCATACAAAGTACCCTTGGCATCTTTCTCCCGCGACGACGACAACACAATCACCGCGATGCAGCCCAGAAACAAAACCGTTCCTGAGATATCGCCCAAGGTGAACGCCGCAATGCCGCAAGATACAATGTAGAGCACCCACGTCATGGCCTCGAGCCCCTCAGGCGTGCGTTCAAAAGTCTTGCCAAAATCAATTGCCATCGATGCGCGCTCCCATCTTGGCGATGGCTTGCTGGTACACCTTCGCAGCATTCCAGCCCTGGATCGCACCGTAGTTGGGTTGTCCCGGTTGATAGCCTTCGCCGGGCTCCCAGCCATGACCGCGCAGGAAACGTGCTGTCGCCATCAAGGCTGCTTCCTTATTGTTGAGGTTGCCGCCACCAGCATAAAGCACAACGTTCTTCGGCATGAATTGCGTTTGGCCCAGCTCGCCGTGCATAGCACCCTTTGCACCAGCTGACACTTTTCCAGAGCCCACCAGCTTCAACATGGCGTAGAGCTGTTCCTGGAAAAATTCAGTGCGGCGGCAGTCGTAGGCCAAGGTGGCAGTGGCCGAGAGAACGTTTTGTGATCCGGTAAAACGCCCGAACGCCGTTTCCATGCCCCAAATCGCAATCAACGGACCGGGGGGAACGCCGGTTTTCTTTTCGATATTTGCAAACAATGCGGCATTGGCAGCCTTCTGCCGCTTGCCTTGGGCGATAATCGTATCAGCACCGCGCACCTGCCAGAATTTGGCAAGCGTATACTTGAAACTTTTTTGATTGCGATCAGCCTTGATCGTGGCCGTGGCGTACGACGTGTTCATCAGGGCCGAGATGGCTTTGGCATTGACCCCATTTGCCTTGGCTTCTGCTGCAAATTCGGTTTTCCACCTTTCAAAACCCGCACCGGTATTGCCGCACTTTGCTGCCAGAGCAGGCGTTGCGAAAAGGGAAAGTGCCAGTCCGAAAAAGAGTCTGCGCATCAAGTGCCTCCAAATGAATTTGCTCAGATGCGTTGTGCCACTGGCCGAGTGATTTGTCATCCTTTTGCAATAAGTTTACTGGCCAGCGCGATTTCATCCGTTTCCACGAGTTTCAACGCTTTCACCATGTGCAAAGTCCCAGACTTGTATTTCAGGAAGTGTGGGGTTGTCAGATGTCGTTCATAAACCTCACGGCTGGCGTAGCATTCGAATACGCGGATCACGCATGGTTGCTGTTTCAGCGCGACACCGTGCAGAAAAATCACACCGGGCTCCAGTCTGACGGAAGTTTCAATTTCTTCCGCCAGCAGGGCTTTGTATTCATCCAAAAATTGCGGATCAACTTCGATCTCCGCGATCCGCACAATTCTTTTTTCAGCAACGCTCACTGACTTCACTTCATCGTTGGCATTACGAATTCGGCACCTGAGCGAATACCCGTGGGCCAACGAGAGGTAACTGTTTTCAGCTTGGTGTAAAAGCGAATGCCTTCGGGCCCATGCATGTGATGATCACCAAAAAGCGATGCTTTCCAACCGCCGAAGCTGTGGAAGGCCATTGGCACCGGGATTGGCACGTTGATGCCGACCATGCCCACTTGGATCGACTGCGCGAACTCCCGCGCCGCATCACCATCGCGCGTAAAGATGGCGGTGCCGTTGCCGTATTCATGGTCGTTGACCATCTTGGCGGCTTCATCATAGGTTTTGGCGCGCACGAAAGACAGCACGGGTCCAAAGATCTCTTCCTTGTAGATCGTCATGTCGGTGGTGACGTTGTCGAAGATCGAACCGCCAAGGAAATAACCGCCTTCATAGCCCTGCATCTTGAAGCCGCGACCATCGACGAGGAGCTTGGCCCCTTCTTTCACGCCTGTGTCGATGTAGCCCTTCACCTTGTCATAGTGTTGTTTGGTCACCAGCGGACCCATTTCGGCATCAGCATCGGTGCCTGGCCCGATCTTCAGTGCACGCACTTTTGGTTCAAGCCTCGCCAACACTTTTTCCGCAGTGCCTTCACCCACTGTGACAGCAACCGAAATGGCCATACAGCGTTCACCAGCCGACCCAAAGCCTGCGCCCATTAGGGCATCAACCGTCTGGTCAATGTCAGCATCCGGCATGATAATCATGTGATTTTTCGCACCGCCCAAGGCCTGGCAGCGCTTGCCGTTGGCAGTGGCGGTTGAATAGATATAGCGGGCAATCGGAGTGGACCCCACGAAGCTCACAGCGGAAATGCCGGGGTGATGCAATATTGCATCGACAGCTTCCTTGTCACCCTGCACAACCTGAAACACGCCATCAGGCACACCCGCTTCCTTCAGCCATTCTGCAATCATCAACGACGCTGATGGATCACGCTCTGATGGTTTCAGAATAAAACAATTGCCGGTGGCCAAAGCCGTCGGGAACATCCACATCGGCACCATGGCCGGGAAGTTAAAGGGTGTAATACCAGCCACAACACCAAGAGGCTGGCGTGTGGACCAGCTATCAACCTTGGTGCCCACGTTTTCAGTATATTCGCCTTTTAGAAGTGTGGGCGCAGCGGTGGCAAATTCCACAACCTCAGCACCGCGTTGCACTTCACCCAAAGCGTCCGACAGGACTTTGCCATGCTCAGCAGTAATGCAGGCCGCAAGTTCCGTGGCCCGCGAGTCCACAATTGCGAGAAATTTGTTAAGAATGCGCGAGCGCCGCAATGGCGTTGTATTGGCCCAGCCCGGGAATGCAGCACGGGCATTCTGCACCGCCACATCCATTTCAGCCGTTGTGGCCAAAACCACCTCACCTGTCTGCTCGCCCGTAGCCGGGTTGAACACAGCCGACGTCCGCGAGCCCTTGCCCGCCACTTGTTTGCCGTTGATCCAATGATGAATGGTCTTGACCATGGTATTTTCTCCCTTGTGATAGCAGAGGTATGCACTTCAGTAAAATGCACATCAAGATGAAGTATTGCGCTTTCAGTGTGCATTTATTAGAGTAGCTCATGGACTGGGACAATCTCCGCATCTTTCTCGCCATCGCCCGTGCTGGGCAAATCCTTGCTGCAGCGAAGGCATTGCATTTGAACCATGCCACGGTCGCGCGGCGGTTGGACGCGCTGGAAGAGAGCATGGGCACGCGGCTGTTTGAGCGCCGCACCACGGGCACCATTCTCACGCCTGCGGGCGAAAAATTGTTGATCCGCGTTGAGCGCATGGAGTCGGAACTGCTGCAAGCCGACACCGCCTCCAATGCCATTGATGGCGTCGTCCGCGTTGGAGCTCCTGATGGTTTTGGCACATTTCACTTGGCGCCGCACTTGGCGAGGCTCGCCAACTTGCACCTTCAACTCACCATTCAACTCGTGCCCCTGCCCCGCACCTTTTCGCTTTCGCGCCGTGAAGCTGATATCATCGTCACCATCGAACGCCCAAAGCTGGGCCGCGCGATCATCAAAAAACTGACTGACTATTCTCTCAGCGTTTATGCCTCAAAAACCTACATCGAGAAAACCGGATTGATCCGTAAACGGAGCGATCTGGAAAACCGCCTCTTCATCACCTACGTCGAAGACATCGCCTATTCCCGCGCTTTGGACTACACCGCCGAACTCTCAAAGCTGATACCCCGCCACTATGAATGCGGCTCGGTGATCGCACAAATGGAAGCTGTCAGGGCCGGAGAAGGTGTGGGCATTTTGCACGACTACGCAGCCGCATCTTACCCAGATTTGTTGCGCGTCGTGTCGGAAATGCGGTTCTCACGAACCTATTGGCTCATGTCGCACCCGGATACGCATGATACGCGAAGAGTAAATGTAGTTTACCGCGCGATTGTTGAGAGTGTAGCAAAGAGCAGGTCAACCTTCACAATATGAGTCCTAAAGCTCTTACTTCAGGCTATTGTCTAGTCGCGAATGGATCCCTCATAAACTTCCAAAAAATTCCGATAGCGCCCCCACCAAAACCAAAAATCGCAAAAAACTTCCACATTGATGCTGCGACAATCGCCAAATCATCGTGAATGTAACAAGGAACTTTAATCAAGCAGAACTTTGCGCGGGTCGCAGCTTCAAACTCATTCCATCCAAAGTAGGCCGACGTTGCTACGTAAACTCCAAAAGCGATACAGAAAAACTGCATTCCGGGCTTTCCTGCAAGATCGCTTCGCGGGCCAACAGTGGTATGGCTCAGATGCCTTGCACGACTGTCAGCAAGTGCCATCAAGGCCAGCGTGACAGTCAGAACGAGACCATAAACAAACCAAAGCGAGACTACCATAAGCGCCTTTAGCACTTGCCCTTGCTCGGCCGATACCCATGCACCGTAGTAGTTCTGAAGGCTTCCAACCCATGGAAACACATACGAGACAAAATCGAGAAATCGTCGTGCCCATGTATCCAAAAAATCGCTCTGCCCTATTTTGTTCGCTATCAAAACCGACAGCAACATGACAAGCGGGAACGACAAAAGTAGCGACGCTCCAATGGCATCATACTTGGGTTTGAATTTTGGTGATCCCGGCTCCCCCTTTTCTTTGGCTGCCCTAAAAGCTTCGATCAACCATACAAACAAGCCGATCAAAGAAAACAGACCAAAAAAGAAAAGCCAAATCCAACGCGAGGTACTAGTCGTGTTCTCAATCAGTAGCGGCGGAAATAGTGGCGCAAGAATGAGAGCCAATGTGAATATCGAAAAAATTCCAAGCCTATTCATATCGACTGGCTACCTCAAACGGCTACTCAATACAATTGCTGGGCTCATAGTCGTAAGGTTTAGATTGCGTAAAGCCATTTACCGCTGACTCGTCTTCCACTTTGGGTTAAACCACGGTTCCAAGTTCGATGCCGGCAAGGGATCACGCCCCAAAATATGATCCGAGGCTTTTTCGCCGATCATCAACGTTGGTGCGTTGAGGTTGCCATTGGTGACTTGCGGCATGATGGACGAGTCAGCCACACGCAGATTGTCAATGCCAATGACACGGCATTCCGGGTCCACCACTGCCGTTGCATCGCCAATTGCACCCATTTTACACGTCCCCGTGGGGTGATAGGCACTTTCGCAATGCTGCCGGATGAAGTCATCGATATCCGCATCGGATTGCACGGCACTGCCCGGTTGAATTTCTTCTGCACGAAAGGGTTCAAGCGCCTTTTGCCCGATGACTTCACGGGTCAACCGGATGCAGGCGCGGAATTCTTTCCAATCATCAGGGTGAGACATATAGTTGAACAGGATTTTTGGACTGGCCTTGGCGTCACTGCTCTGTACGCGGACAAAACCGCGGGACTTTGACCGCATCGGCCCCACATGCACCTGAAAACCATGGCCTGCAAAAGCCACCTTGCCATCGTAACGCACAGCAGCCGGGATGAAATGGTACTGGATGTCAGGGTAATCAATGCCAGCATCTGAACGAATGAAGCCGCAACTTTCAAAATGGTTGGTGGAACCAAGGCCGGACTTCAACAACATCCATTCCGCCCCAATCATGCCTTTCGACATCACGTTCAACTTGCCATTCAGAGTGATGGGTTGTTTGCATTTGACTTGAAAATACACTTCCAGATGATCATGCAAATTCTCGCCCACACCGGGGAGATGGTGTTTCACTTCAATGCCAGCATCTTTCAACACCTGTTCGGAACCGATGCCCGAGAGCTGCAGCAATTTTGGGGAATTGATCGGTGATGCTGCGATAATCACGTCTTTGCGCGCACGTGCGGTAAAGATCTTTTCACCGCGCGAGTATTCAACGCCAACAGCTTTCTTGCCCTCGAGAATCACGCGCCTCGCATAAGCATGAGTGACAAGCTTTACGGTTTTCCGCTTCAACGCAGGCCGCAAGAATGCATTGGCAGCAGACCATCGGAAACCGTTGTGCACCGTCATTTCCATGGAGCCGAAGCCTTCTTGCTGGCTGCCATTATAATCTTTGGTGACGGGGTAACCCGCCTGCCGCCCCGCTTCAATGAACGCCTGATAGAGTGGGTTCAAGCGCGCGCCGCGCTTCACATGCATGGGTCCATCAGTGCCGCGCCAACCGTCTTCACCACCATGGGAATTTTCCATGCGCTTGAAATAGGGCAACACGTTTTTGAAGGCCCACCCCTTGGCCCCCATCTCTTCCCATGTGTCGAAATCCCGTGCATGCCCCCGCACATAAACCATGCCATTGATGGACGATGATCCACCGACAACTTTGCCGCGCGGCGTGGCCAGTCTGCGCCCGTTCAAATGCGGTTCGGGTTCGGTTTCAAAGCCCCAATTGTAGCGCTTCATGTTCATGGGGATCGATAACGCTGAAGGCATTTGAATCAGCGGGCCAAGGTCCGTTCCGCCGTATTCCAACACCAGAACTGAACGACCTGCCTCCGACAGCCGATGCGCCATCACTGACCCTGCCGAGCCCGAGCCCACGATGATATGATCAAATTCTTCCGTCATGTTCTGTCGCTTAGAGCATAGTACATGTCGTCAAATACAAACACCAACGTCAGTCCATGTTCCGCCAGCGGCATGGTCTTGTGGTCAACTCACAGCTGGTTTTGACATTCCATGTAAAAACCTGATTAGATGATCAAAATTCGAAACAGGGCAAAATGACCAAAATTCTGGGCGATGGTGAAGATCATCCCGCACTCATCTTTAATGCCGAAGGCACTTCTCCCATTGTGTTGATTTGCGAACACGCTTCAAACCGGGTCCCCAAATCTTTGGGCACGTTGGGCTTAAGCGATGAGGACATGCAACGTCACATCGCTTTCGACATTGGCGCGGAGGGCACGTCACGCATTCTGTCGAAGCTGTTGGATGCGCCGCTGATTTTACAACGCTACTCGCGCCTCGTTTACGACTGTAACCGCCCCCCGGAAGCCGAAGGGGCCATGCCGGAACTCAGCGAAGTCTTTGAAATTCCTGGCAACAAAAATCTCTTGCCATCAGCAAGACTGGCCCGCACCCATGAAATCTACCGTCCCTTCCACCGCGCCGTTGAAGACTTCCTTGATCACCGTGCCGCCGACAAGCGCCAGACCATCATCGTCACCATGCATTCGTTCACGCCCATCTATAAGGGAAAACCGCGCGACTTTGATGTGGGCTTTTTGTTTGACCGCGACAATTGGCTGGCCAATTTCCTGATCAAGGCCTTTCCCACCGAGAAGGCCCGTCTGAACGAACCCTATGGGCCAAAGGACGGAGTCATGCACACAACAAACCTGCATGCCGCGCCGCGCGGATTGAAACACGTGATGATCGAAATCCGCAATGACCTCATTGCCAACCACGCCGGCCAAAACACTTGGGCGAACAATTTGACCGTTCCCCTTGCACAGGCTGCAAACATTCTCGGAGGACACCATGACAACAGGCATGCTCACGCTCGCTGAACTGAAAAAAGAAGTTGAAAGCGGCAGCATCGACACCGTCGTCGCGGCCATGGTGGACTTGCAAGGCCGCCTCATTGGCAAGCGCTTCCACGCCGAGTTTTTTGTGAACGGCGGCTACGAGGAAACCCACGGCTGCAATTATCTCTTGGGCGTCGACATCGAAATGGAACCCGTCCCCGGCTACAAAGCCACATCCTGGGAAAAGGGTTACGGCGACTTTGTCTTGAAACCAGACATGGCGACCCTGCGCCGCACGCCTTGGCTGGAAAAAACGGCGCTGGTGTTGTGTGACGTGCTTGATCACCACAGCCACGAAGATGTGCCGCATTCTCCCCGCGCCATTCTGAAAAAACAATTGAAGCGCCTCGACGACATGAAGCTGAAGGCCTACTTCGCCTCCGAGCTTGAGTTCTTTCTCTTCGATGATGATTTCGAAACCTGCCATCGCAAAGGCTACCGCGATATGAAAACCGCGGGCTATTACATCGAGGATTACCACATCCTGCAAACCTCCAAGGAAGAGGTTTACATGCGGGCACTTCGCAACGGCCTCAACAACGCTGGCATCCCTGTTGAAAATTCGAAGGGCGAATGGGGCCCGGGACAGGAAGAGATCAACGTCCGCTATTCCGACGCGTTGACCATGGCCGATAATCACGCCATCATCAAAAATAGTGCGAAAGAAATTGCCTACGGTCTTGGCAAGGCCGTTACCTTCATGGCGAAGTGGGACTACGGCATGGCGGGCAACTCCTCCCACATCCACCAATCACTGTGGTCAGCTGACGGCAAGACGCCCCATTTCTTCGACAAAGAAAAAGGCCACCACGGCATGTCGACAATGATGCAGCATTACCTCGCTGGCCAATTGACCCACGCCCGCGAACTCACCTATTTCCTCGCCCCCTACATCAACTCCTACAAGCGCTTCATGGTCGGGACCTTTGCACCCACCAAAGCCGTGTGGAGTTTTGATAATCGCACGGCGGGTTTCCGCCTCTGTGGGGCCGACACAAAAGCCATCCGCGTTGAATGTCGTATTGGCGGTGCGGATCTCAATCCCTACCTCGCCTTTGCCGCACTACTGGCCGCAGGGCTCGACGGCATCGACAAGAAGATGGAACTGGAACCCGTATTTAGCGGCGACGCTTATTCTGCGGCTCAACAACTGCGTGAAATCCCCAAGACTTTACGTGAAGGGCTTGAGCTTTTGGACAATTCAAAATTCCTGCGCCAAGCCTTGGGCGACGATGTGATCGATCACTACGTCCACACCGGCAAATGGGAACAATTCGAATTTGACCGCCGAATTACGGATCTTGAATTAAAGCGCGGTTTTGAAAGATATTAAGTTTTGATCATGACAAATGTCTTGACGAAGTTACGTCATTTGTCTTAATATACTGAGATGAGCAATCATATTTTGGAACAGGCCATCGCCACAATGGGCAGTCAAACTGCATTGGCCCGTGCCATTGGCAAATCCCAAGGTCACATATCAAAATGGCTTGAACGTGATTATGTTCCAGCTGAGTCAGTTTTGGCTATTGAAAGTGCAACAGGTATTCCTCGCCACAAAATCCGTCCAGACCTCTATCCGGAGGGATCGAAAAGTTTTCCAATGAATTACAAAGGCAAAAAAATAGAAGTTAAGTCTCATCCCAAATCAATCATGGGACTGATGAAAGGCATAGTAACTTTGCCCTCTGACTTCAATCCCGCAGAACCTTTCTGGGAGCTTCATGAGGAAAGCGAAAATTATGAGATTGGCGGAATGGACGTTAAGAAGCCGTGAGTCATGGTCTTTTGCTTGACACGTGCGCAATTATCTTCGTTACCAATGATCAAAATATTTCAGCTCCAACTGCAACTAAAATCAACGAAGCGAGCAACAGCGGTAAACTTTATCTCTCTCCAATTTCGTCGTGGGAAATTGGTAGAAGCGTTGCAAGTTGCAGATTATCAATAGCAGGAGACCCGCTTCGCTTTTTCCTGGATTTCTTAAAAGGCGCGTCTGCCAAATTATGCGATATGGGCCCTCAAACCTTGGTCGCATCTTCTTTTCTCCCTGGAAAAATACACAGGGATCCCTTTGATCGCATTTTGATTGAAACAGCGCGTCAAAACAATTTGACGCTTGTGACAAGCGATCGCGCTATTCTCGCCTACGGAGCGGAAGGCCACGTCAAAACACTTGCATGCTAAAAGAAAGAAGAAAACATGATCCCCAATCGCAATATCAATTACCCTAACCCCATTAAATTCGGCAACGGTCGCATCAAGGAATTGCCGGAGCATTGCAAAGCCGTCGGCATCAAGAAGCCGCTTTTCGTCACGGATCGCGGACTCGCCGCCACGGAGAAGGTGAAAGACATTCTGGCAAACTTGAAAGCGGCTGGTCTGCCCGTGGCCATGTTTTCGGATGTGCGCCCAAACCCCTCCGAAGAAAATGTTTTGGAGGGTTGCAAAGTGTTTCGCGATGGCGGCCATGATGGTGTGATCTGCTTTGGCGGTGGCTCCGGCCTCGACACCGGAAAAATGATCGCCCTCATGCACGGCCAGAAAATTTCAATCTTTGATCTGGAAGATGTGGATGATTGGTGGACACGGGCTGATGCTTCAAAAATCGCGCCCACCATTTGTATTCCCACAACAGCAGGCACAGGTTCCGAAGTTGGTCGCGCAGGTGTGATCACACACCCGGTCACCCACGAAAAGAAAATCATCTTCCATCCCGCGATCATGCCGAAAATTGCAATTCTCGACGCGGAATTGACAGTGGGCCTGCCTGCGAAATTGACGGCGGCCACGGGCTTCGATGCCCTCGCCCATTGCCTCGAAAGTTATTGCTGCCCGAACTATCATCCTCTGTCAGATGGCGTGGCCTTGGAAGGCATGCGCCTTATCAAGGAAAACCTGGCAAAGGCCGTCAAGAAGCCAAAAGACCTCGACGCGCGGGGTAACATGCTGATGGCATCTGCCATGGGCGCTACGGCGTTTCAGAAAGGCATGGGCGCCATCCATGCGCTGTCGCATCCCTTCGGCGGCTTGTACGACGCGCACCACGGCATGCTCAACGGCATCATCATGCCTTATGTGCTCAAAGCCAATCGAAAGAAGATCGAGACAAAAATCGCACGCGCTGCGGCCTACCTCGGCATTAAAGGCGGCTTCAACGGCTTCCTCAAATTCGTTCTGACCCTGCGCAAAGAGTGCGGCATTCCCCATGCTTTGAAGGACATCGGCATCGACACCAAGCGCCTCGACGAAGTCGCCGAAACCGCCAAGCGCGACCCCAATGATAGCGGCAATCCGGTTGTGCTGTCGGTCAAACAATACAAGGCATTGGCCAAAAAGTGTGTGACGGGGGATTTGTAATCAAACGATGCGCACAACAAAATCCATCCACATCATCAACTGCCACGCCGAAGGCGAGGTGGGTGATGTGATTGTCGGTGGGGTGGCACCGCCGCCAGGTGAAACGATATGGGAACAGTCCCGCTTCATTGCGCGCGATCAAAAACTCCGAAACTTTGTCTTGAACGAGCCACGCGGTGGTGTGTTCCGCCACGTCAACTTGTTGGTGCCGCCAAAAAATCCAAAAGCCCAAATGGGCTTCATCATCATGGAGCCGGAAGACACGCCGCCGATGTCAGGCTCCAACTGCATTTGCGTGGCAACTGTG
>JANOPL010000107.1:0-4301 GCA_031421835.1 Hyphomicrobiales bacterium
GAAAAACTCCAAAGCGCCCTGCCTCAGGTCAAAGGATTCGTGGTCATGACCGACCGCGCCCATATGCCGGATACTTCGCTGAATAATACCCTCTGTTATGAAGAACTGTTGAGCGCGGGTGATGAAAAATTTGTCTGGCCGGAGCTCGATGAAAACACGGCCTGTGGCTTGTGTTACACCAGCGGCACAACGGGCAACCCCAAGGGCGTGCTGTACTCACACCGCTCCAACGTCTTGCATGGGCTGATGACCACGACCGTGGACAGCTTGCAAGTGCGCTCCTCTGATACGGTATTGCCAATTGTGCCAATGTTTCATGCCAACACCTGGGGACTGGCCCACGCCTGCCCCATCGCCGGAGCCAACATGGTCATGCCCGGGCCAAAACTGGATGGCGCTTCCATTGCAGAGTTATTGGTGAGCGAAAAGGTAACGATGTCGGCCGCTGTGCCCACGATCTGGTTCCTGCTGCTGCAACATCTCGAACAGAACCCGGGCGTCACCCTGCCGCACTTGGAACGTTGCGCCATTGGCGGGTCGGCATGCCCTGAAGCACTGATGCGGGCCTTCAAGGAAAAATATGGTGTGAACGTCATCCACGCTTGGGGCATGACCGAAACCTCACCGCTTGCCACCGTCAATCAGCCAAAAGGGTCAACCAGCCAAGTCACGGGTGAAGCGCTGTGGAAGCAACGCGCCAAACAAGGCCGCCCGACATTCGGGGTCGAGATGAAGCTCACCGATGACAACAATGCCGCCATAGCCAACGACGGCACACAGTTTGGCCGCCTGAAGGTCAGGGGACCGTGGATCGCCAAGGGTTATTATAAGGGTGAGACAACGGACAGCTTTGACGGCGAAGGCTGGTTTGACACCGGCGATGTGTCCACGATTGACGAGCACGGCTACATGCAAATCACTGACCGCTCGAAGGACGTGATCAAATCCGGTGGCGAATGGATATCGTCGATCGAACTTGAAAACATTGCCGTCGGCTGTGTCGGTGTGGCCGAAGCCGCCGCCATCGGCATGCCCCACCCCAAATGGGACGAACGTCCACTGCTCGTGATTGTCAAAAAGCCAGGCGCAGATGTGACAAAGGAACTAGTGCTGGCACATCTCCAAGGCAAAATCGCAAAATGGTGGATGCCCGATGACGTTGTTTTTGCCGACGACATCCCCCACACCGCCACAGGCAAAATCTCGAAACTGCAGCTGCGCGAAAAATTCAAGCACCATGAGATGCCAAAGGTCTGACGCTCGATAAGCTTGCGGCAGAATTTGATTGTAGTTACAATTAAATTGACAATTCCTCGTTAAATTGGTAGTAGGTTCGGGTGAAAATCGATTACGACCCAAACAAGAGTCTCAAGAACGCGGTTGAGCGGGACTTGCCTTTCGACAAGGTAACTGAATTCAATTGGGAAACCGCAAGGACCAATCCAGATGATAATATGCGTATCCAGAACCGAGGTTTTCATCTTACGGATACATACGTGATCGATTGCACTATCTTTGCTTCACACCAATATCTGGTGGGATCAGAGTGATCAGTTTTCGGAAAGCGAACAAAAGAGAGATAGCCCAGTATGAAAAAGCCTTTAACAAATGAAGATGGTGAAATTCGTGAGATAACAATGGCTGAGATGCGTCGATTCCGCCCCGCATTTGAAGTGCTTCCGCCAGAGCTTGTGGAGATCATCAAGAACCGCAAAGTGGGTGAGCGCGGTCCACAGGTCGCCCCCGTCAAGCAACAGGTCACCTTGCGCGTTGATCGGGACGTCTTGGACTCCTTTCGTGCTTCGGGTCCCGGCTGGCAGGGCCGTATCAATGCCGCACTCCGCAAAGCCGTCATTAAAACGCGCAAGCGCTCCGCCTGAAGCTAGGGCAACATCACGCGCAAAGCGTGACATTACCCCGCCTCAAAGGCTATGTATGCCCTTTGAGTCGATAAACCGCTAGAGTTTGCAGAATTATGGCCGAAGACCTGATGCGATATGACCAGCTTGCGCAGAACGCCCTCCGTGGCGTGGTGCGTGATGCGTTGCGCAAGATCCAGCGCACAGGGCTTCCCGGCGAACACCATTTCTACATCGCATTCAACACCCGTTATCCCGGCGTTATATTGAGCCCGCGCATCGCCGAACGATACCCGCGTGAAATGACAGTGGTGTTGCAACACCAGTTCTGGAACCTCACGATCACCGAAGACAGGTTCGAAGTGGAATTGTCATTTGACAACATCCCGGAAAAATTGGTTATTCCGTTCAATTCAGTGAAAGGGTTTTTGGACCCCTCTGTACAATTCGGGTTGCAGTTTGAAGTGGTGCCGGTGGAAGAACAAGCAGCGACCAAGACTGGCGAAGTTGTCAACATGGGTGG
This sequence comes from Hyphomicrobiales bacterium, assembly GCA_031421835.1. Lineage (GTDB taxonomy): Bacteria > Pseudomonadota > Alphaproteobacteria > Rhizobiales > Aestuariivirgaceae > Aestuariivirga. Next base: position 2,383 of record JANOPL010000107.1, read on the forward strand.
AGCACCAAAAGGGGAGTTGGCATCCACTGCTGAAAGTGAAAATGCAGCACCTGAAGATGCTTCAGAGAAAAAGGTTGTTTCCCTTGATGCGTTCCGCAAAAAGTAAAGTCGTAGCCACTCTCACGGTGCTGTTATTGCTATGGCCAACTTTGGCACCTGCGCAATCGGTGATGGATTCAAAAACCCTCCGCGAGATGGCGCAACCCGTCCCCACGGATCCCACGCAAATAATGGCCATGCCCGCGAAGCGCTTATTCGGTCGCCAAAAAGATGCGGCTGACCTAAAAGCCCGCGCCATTGGCTCTTATGCCAAAGGTTGCCTCGCTGGTGCCAAGGCCATCGCCATCAATGGTGATGCGTGGCAGGTCATGCGCCTCTCGCGCAATCGCATGTGGGGCCACCCCGATCTGATCAATCTGGTTGAAGACTTAGGTCTGAAAGCCAAGGCCGCAGGCGAATGGAATGGCCTGCTTGTGGGCGATATTTCCCAACCCCGTGGCGGCCCCATGTTGACAGGCCATGCGAGCCATCAGATCGGCTTGGACGCCGACATCTGGCTCACCCCCATGCCGGACAAGATTTACACACAGACCGAGCGCGAAAATATTTCAGCGGTGCTGATGACGAAAAACCGCTCGGAAATCAATCCAAAGGTCTGGACGGAAAACCAGGCAAGGCTCATCCAACGTGCAGCGAAATACAACAGTGTTGCGCGCATCTTTGTGCACCCGCCCATCAAGGCTGAACTCTGTCGTTGGGCCCGGGGTGATCGATCATGGCTTGCAAAAGTGCGGCCCATGTTTGGCCATAACTATCATTTTCATATTCGCATGAAATGCCCCGCAGGGGTGCAGGGCTGCAAAGACCAGTGGACACCCAAACCGAAAGACGGCACGGGCTGCGGCGAAGAGCTGGCCTATTGGAAGAGTGATGTTCCATGGAAGCCGCGCAAGCCCGATCCAACACAACCGAAGGTCAAACCGAAACCGGTGCCACCCTTGACTCTCTCGGGTCTACCTGCTGAATGCCGCGCCGTAATAACGGCTCCTTAAAGCCGTCTCGCGTTTTGAGTTTCCCACAGGGGGGTGGGTCTGCATGAACATCGATTCAACTGCTGATCAACCGGACGACAAAAAAAATACCATCAAAATTGCGTTTGCAACCTTGGGCGTTGTCTATGGCGACATTGGCACCAGCCCGCTTTATGCCATGCGAGAAGCCTTGCATCCTGTTGTGTCGCACGGCGGAAACATCCGCCTGGCTGTGCTGGGCGTCGTCTCGCTATTGATCTGGGCTTTGTTGATTGTTGTGACCTTGAAATATGTCATCATGCTGATGCGTGCCGACAACAGGGGTGAAGGCGGCATTCTGTCCCTGGTGGTGTTGGTCGAAACCCTGCTTAAGAAAAAAGGTGGAATCGTACTGGCCCTCGGCATCATCGGTGCGGCGTTTTTCTTCGGAGACGCGATGATCACACCCGCCATGTCCGTGTTGTCCGCAGTGGAAGGCCTGACCGTGATCAACAAGGGCTTTGAGCCGCTGGTGGTGCCTTTGACCCTCGCCATTCTCATCACGCTTTTTACATTTCAATACAAGGGCACTGCGGGTGTAGCTTCGTTGTTTGCACCAATAACGCTTATCTGGTTCGCTGTATTGGGCATCATGGGGGCGATACACATTTTTGACGACCTCGAAATTTTCCTGGCCTTCAACCCATGGTACGGCTTGCGCATGTTGATGGAACAACCGGGCCTTGCCCTGTTGGTTTTCGGCGGCGTATTTTTGGCGGTCACAGGCGGGGAAGCACTCTACGCGGACATGGGCCACTTCGGTCGCACGCCCATTCGCATGGCGTGGGCGTTCGTGGTTTTGCCCGGTTTGATTTTGAACTATCTCGGCCAAGGCGCATTCGTCATTTC
>JANOPL010000108.1:0-11644 GCA_031421835.1 Hyphomicrobiales bacterium
GCGGCGGTGCGGAAGCTGCTCAAGCCGCGCAAGCCAAATACACCTACCTGAAAATCGGCGAGGGCGGCGGCGCCCAAGCCTACGCCTTCAAATCCAAACAAGCCTGCGAAACCGCCCGCCGCAAACACGTGGCAGACTGGAACCGCATGATCAGCAAATTGAAGAAGCAAACCAAGAGTGGCGGGACGTTTGCGGCAGCACCGAGGGCGAAGTGTCTGGACTCACTGCCGCTGGGGTTTGGGCGGCCGAAGACATAGAGTTGATTTAATTCCAATCTTGTCTCAGCTTAACGTCCGAAGTCATGCCAGTACTCGCAAATCACACCATAGCAAAACTCGAGATTGAAAAATTCGAAGACTATTGCTTGAGCGCCAGCCACCCTCGTGGAAGGCACAAAGCACGTGTCTTCGCTGAATCGTTGGGTGTTTCTCAAGCTGACGCAACATGGTTGCGGCAAGCCATACTTGCAGGCCTCTCGCAAAATGAAGCAATGGCGCAGGATAGCGATGTATTCGGCCAGCGCTGGCGGGTGGATATGCTGCTCACAAGACAAAGCCGCACTGCTGTGGTAAGAACACTCTGGATTGTCCTGCAAGGCGATTTCACCCCGCGTTTCGTCACCTGTTGGGTGCTCTAGGAGACCAGCAATGAGTGAACGGCCAAAACTGAATGATGTTGTCGCCCTGTTGGCCGATGTGCCTGCGGCCAAACTTTTGCGCGGGCAGGTGGGCACTGTGGTGGAAGTGCTTGCGGGAGAGAACTTGCTGGTAGAATTCGCCGACGACAATGGCCGAGCTTATGCGATTGCGCCAGTTAAGGCGGCTGGATTGTTGGTGCTGCAATATGAGCGCGAGGTGGCGTGAGACGGGAGTGCGATTTTGTGCACTGTCACCGTAATTCTGTCGCTGGTCTTTGTGCGGCCTATTGTGATGGAGTAGATAGTATCGCCAGAGCTACTGTTGATTGGCACTCAAATGAAGTTTTTAATTGGTTCTTCGGCAAATTCTGAATGCGATTTCTTTTCACAATCCTCTGAATTTTCTTCGCTCGAAAATCTATCACGATACCAAAGTTCCGATGCCGATTTATGCATTTTCAACACAGAGTTGACTTCATCCTGAATTTTCTCAAAGATATCAGTAAGGTGCTTTGTTTTTTTCATTCTGAATCACTCCTCCCAAAAAGTGTCCTAAATTCACCTTAACGGCTGGTTAACTAATGGCAACAAAAATCCCGAATATTGAGTTTCCAGAGTTGGTGTTTGGTTTTGTTGGCGCGATTGGTGTTGATTTAAATCCAACAATTGCGACCTTTGAAACATTCTTTAAGTCCCACGATTACAATGTGGTTCCAATACGAGTCACCGATTTGTATGAGGTGTTGCAAAAAGCAGTCCCACCCAGAATTACGGTGACACCTCATTAAACTCTGGAATTACGGTGACACCTCACTCAACTCACAGGAATTACGGTGACGGAATTACGGAATTACGGTGACACCTCACTCAACTACGGAAATTACGGTGACACCTCACTCAACTAATGGGATTAAGAGCGGTCGCTCCCCCTTTTTGATGCGAGTTTATGGTGAATGTTGAATAATCACTTTCGCGAAACTTATGCATCACTGCCGCACTCCCGCTCCCGCCCTTCGGGCACCCTCTCCCGTCAGAGGGCGGGGGAGGGCTGTTTGTGGTTGGCTTCTCGCTTTATTCCCGGCAAGGGAGGGCCGATTGTGTTTTGCGGACTGTAAGTGTTAAATGATTGCTGTTCATTCATCAGGATTTTTTCAAATGCCCCACTACCGTTCCCGCACCTCCACCCATGGCCGCAATATGGCTGGCGCGCGCGCGCTTTGGCGGGCTACGGGCATGCAGGATGGGGATTTTGGCAAGCCCATTATTGCCGTCGTCAATTCCTTCACGCAATTTGTGCCGGGCCATGTGCATTTGAAAGACTTAGGGCAAATGGTGGCGCGGGAGATTGAGGCGGCGGGGGGCGTGGCCAAGGAATTCAACACCATTGCGCTGGATGACGGCATCGCCATGGGCCATGACGGCATGTTGTATTCGTTGCCGTCCCGCGAGATCATCGCGGACTCGGTGGAATATATGGTCAACGGCCATTGCGCCGATGCCATGGTGTGCATTTCAAATTGCGATAAAATTACCCCCGGCATGTTGATGGCGTCGATGCGCTTGAACATCCCCACGGTGTTTGTATCAGGCGGGCCCATGGAGGCCGGCAAATACATTGCCCCCGCAGGAAAAAAAGTGGCCCTCGATTTGGTCGACGCCATGGTGGCCGCCGCCGACGAGAAGTATTCCGACGAAGAAGTCGACAAGATCGAACGCTCGGCATGCCCGACGTGTGGATCATGCTCTGGCATGTTCACGGCAAATTCCATGAACTGCCTGACGGAAGCTTTGGGGCTGTCGCTGCCGGGCAACGGCTCAACGTTGGCGACCCATGCAGACCGGAAGCGGCTGTTCCTTGAAGCGGGGCATCTGATCGTTGATATTGCCAAGCGCTGGTATGAGCAGGACGACGCCTCCGTTTTGCCGCGCAATGTCGCCAGCTTCGGTGCCTTCGAAAACGCCATGACTTTGGACATCGCCATGGGCGGTTCGACAAATACGGTGCTGCATATTCTGGCGGCGGCCCATGAAGGCGGCATTCCCTTCACGATGGCCGATATTGACCGCCTGTCGCGCCGCGTGCCGGTATTGTGCAAAGTCGCACCCGCAAAGTCAGATGTGCATATGGAAGACGTGCACCGTGCCGGCGGCATCATGTCGATTCTCGGCGAGCTAGAGCGTGCTGGCCTGCTGAATGCTGATTTGCCGACGGTCCATTCCGCCTCGCTGGGTGCGGCGATCAACCATTGGGACATCACGCGTACCAACTCCAAAAAGGTGAAAGACTTTTATCTGGCCGCCCCTGGCGGTGTGCCGACGCAAACCGCATACAGCCTGGTTCGCCGCTGGGATGATCTGGACACTGACCGTGTGGCAGGCGTCATCCGTGCAGCGGACACGCCGTTCTCGAAAGACGGTGGCCTTGCCGTGTTATCCGGCAATATCGCGCAGCAAGGCTGCATCGTCAAAACCGCGGGCGTAGATGAAAGCATTCTGAAATTCTCAGGCCCCGCCGTGGTGTTCGAGTCACAGGACTCAGCGGTGCTCGGCATTTTGAACGGCGGTGTGAAAGCGGGCGATGTTGTGGTGATCCGCTACGAGGGCCCCATTGGCGGGCCGGGTATGCAGGAAATGCTCTACCCCACGAGCTACATCAAATCCAAAGGCTTGGGCAAAGCCTGTGCGCTGTTGACTGATGGACGTTTCAGCGGCGGCACCAGCGGGTTGTCGATCGGCCACGTCTCACCCGAGGCAGCCGAGGGCGGCGTGATTGCGCTGGTGAATACGGGCGACATGATCGACATCGACATCCCCAACCGCACCATTTCGCTGCGGGTCACGGATGATGTGCTGGCGGTGAGACGCAAGGCGCTGGACGTGGCTGGATTCAAACCAGTAGAAAAGCGCAAACGCAACGTCACCAACGCGCTGAAGGCTTATGCGGCGTTGACGACGAGTGCGGCTAAGGGCGCTGTGCGGCGGGTGTTGGACTGAATGAGACAGACGCGACGTGTTAAAAAATCCAGCTACAATGGAGTGCAGCGGCATTCAAAGCCATAATATCATTTTGTCGCACACATAACTGTCAACTTCCAGTATGACCACCAGACTGACACACACAAACAAGCAATAACTCGCCGCCGGGGCTCGTAATGACATTAGATCAACTACTCTTGCCGAAATGGAATGAAAAGCATCTTCGCTTTGCAATTGAGGGCGCCGGAGTCGCGCTGTGGGCTTGGAACGTTGACACTGATAAACTCGTCCTCGACCAACGCTCTTACGATATGTGGGGCGTGGACAACACAACGAATGTGACTTTCGAGGACTTGTCATCGCGTATTCACCCGGCTGATCGTGACAGGGTGCGGGCTGCCTTCGCCGCAAGCCGCGCGATCACTGGCCAATATGAGATTGATTTTAGAATCCTCATTGGAGAGGAGGTCCGTTGGATTTCCGCTCGCGGCCAAGGTGAAGATGACGGCATGGTTGAGCGAACGATGTTTGGAATTTTTCTGGATGTCACTGGACGAAAGCAGGCAGAAGAAAGCAATGAACTGCTTGCGGGCGAGATGAGCCACCGCGTGAAGAATTTGTTGGCCATCGCATCCGGCCTCACGATAATTACATCACGATCATCTGCATCCTCCGAGGACATGGCGCGGCAGCTGACCAATCGCTTGACAGCCCTTGGCCGTGCACATGACCTTGTTCGCCCTCTTCCAGGAAATGCCAAGACTGATGCACTGCTGGGCGATCTGATTTCAGTCTTGCTCGCACCCTACGACGATTTGGGTGCCTTCAGCGGACGCATCCGGGTATCTGTGCCCCGCATGGGTGTGGGAGAGTCGTCTGCAACTACGCTTGCTATGATTATTCATGAACTTGCAACCAACTCTCTGAAATATGGCGCACTTTCGGTGGACACAGGAACTTTGGACGTTTCAACGACCGGACATGACGACAACGATGTGATTGTAGTTTGGACGGAAAGAGGCGGACCTCCAGTGGACACCCCGACGGGCCCCGGAGGCTTCGGCAGCAAACTCATCAACCGCGCAATGTCGGCTCAACTGCATGGTACAATCAGTTGCGACTGGGCCGCAGAGGGCGTTGTTGTGACATTGAAGATCAACAAAAAGCGGTTGGAAGCCTAGAGCAGTCAGCCTGCTTAAATAAAAAGACGTTATTTCAAATGATTGACGCCAGTCTCAAAAATCTTCAACTTATTTTTGTCTTGTGTGTCGATTGGGGTGACTTTCGTTCGTCATGCTTGTGAAGGGATCATCCTTCTTCATAACGAACGGGAAATATTACCATGTCTATTTTATCATATGTGGGTTACGGCGCAGGTGTAGTCGCAATTTTGGCAGCGGGCACCATGCTGCTTCCGCGCAATGTGCGGGTGGAACGTGTTGCAACCATCGCTGCCGCCCCGGCTGATGTGATTGCCATTGCTTCGTCGGCGGAACATTATCAGACATTCAATCCCTACAGGAAGATGGACCCTGCTTTTAAGTATGAAGTCTTCGGTCCGGCGTCGGGTGTGGGGTCCGGCTTTAAGTTCGACAGCAAGGACGGCAAGGGTCAGGCTGTTGTGACCAAGGTTGCGACTGACCGGGTTGAGTATGCTTTGGACTTGGGCTCCATGGGCAAACCAAATCAAACCATTTTGGTCACGCCAGATGGCGCTGGCAGCAAGGTCTCCTGGGCCATGGATGCCGACATGGGTTACAACCCGATTGGCCGCGTGATGGGACTTTTCCTCGACGGCATGATCGGGCCGAACCATGCCAGCGGCATTCAGCTGCTCGGCGAAGTCTTGAAGAAATAATCCAACGCAAAAAAGGAACGACAACATGCGCTACACATTCCTGCTCTACTCTAACCCCGCTGACTTCGCCAACATGACCCCCGAAGATTGGGCAAAAGAAAAAGAGGTTTACGGAGCCTATATTGGTGCGTTGAACCAAGCTGGTGTGTTCGTTTCAACCGATTGGTTGCAGCCAGTGGAAACCGCCACAACCATCAGCATGGAAAACGGCCAGCGCCGCATTCAAGACGGGCCTTTCGCGGCAACACGCGAAACGCTTGGCGGCTACTTCGTGATTGAGGTGCCCACACTCGACGCCGCTTTGGCCTGGGCGGAAAAATGCCCGGCCGCGCAATATGGCAAAATTGAAATCCGCGCTTCAGCAATGGACAGTCTGTAAGTGGATGCTCATGCGCGCGCCGCCTTGGTGGCGCGTGCCTCTTATGGTCGGCTGGTGGCAATATTGGCCGCCCGTAATGGTGATATTGCAGGTGCGGAGGAAGCCCTGTCTGATGCCTTTGTGTCGGCGTTGGAAACATGGCCGCGCACCGGCATTCCCGACAAGCCGGAGGCGTGGCTGATGCAGGCTGCAAAAAACCGACGCATCGACGCTTACCGCCGCAATGCCCGAAGCCCGGTGATGAATGTGGATGAACTGCCCGAAGTGGCGGACGAGGATCAGGACGAGCCGATGAACGATGCAATTCCAGATAAGCGCCTGGCGCTGATGTTTGTTTGCGCGCACCCCGCGATTGATCAATCTGTGCACACGCCTTTGATGCTGCAAACCGTCATGGGTGTCGAAGCCATCGAAATTGGTCGCAGTTTTTTGATTTCACCGACAGCGCTGGCCCAACGCCTGGTGCGGGCGAAGCGCAAGATCAAAGATACACAAATTGCATTTGTGATTCCTGATCGTGCTGTGATGCCCGAACGCTTGACAGCCGTGCTCGAAGCGATTTACGGCGCCTATGCGCTCGATTGGTTGCAAGAACCGGGGGCGCGGAATTTGACCGACGAAGCGCTTTATCTTGCCAATTTATTGGTGGAGCTTTTACCACATGAGGCGGAAGTCTTGGGGTTGGCCGCATTGATTTGTTTTTCCCATGCCCGGCGCAAAAGCAGGCTGCATCTGGGTGTTTATGTGCCGCTCTCAGAGCAGGACCCCAAACTCTGGGAACACAAGCTGATAGATGACGGCGATAAATACCTGCGGCGCGCCATGGCGCTCAAAGTCTTAGGGCGCTTTCAATTGGAAGCTGCCGTGCAACAGGTTCACATCCAAGGTGTTGTCACCGGACAGATGAACTGGAAAGCTGTGCTTTATCTGACGGAAGGCTTATGCCGCCTATGGCCGACCACGGGTGCGGCAGTGAGCCGCGCTGTTGCGATTTCTGAAGTTGTCAGTGCTGAAGCAGGGCTCGACGCATTGAACGACATCAAGCCAGACATGGCGTTTCAGCCTCAAGAGGCAACGCGCGCGCATCTTCTTTCAAAACTCGGTCGTCTTGAAGAGGCCTGCGTTGCTTATGACACGGCCACTTCACTGACCATTGAGCCGGCCACACGGGCGTGGCTGCAGTCAAAGCGCAAAGCAATGACCAAGCATTGAACAAAACCATGTTTACCCAATTCATTTATCATTAACACAAGCCGTTGGTTTTACCTTAGCGAAAGTCTGGCATCATCACTAGCATAACAGGTGAAACTTTGAAAACTGAGTCGATCGCACTGGGACCCATGACCGCTGTCGAAACGGACGGTGTCAAAGTGCTGCCATCGCTGTCCCACCTGAAGAATTTCAAAGAGTTGTGGCGTGATTTGGATTTCCGCTCCACCGCAGACCTCGTGTGGTTTCAATCGTTTGACTGGTGCTTCAACTGGATCAGCGCACAATCCGCAAATCATGATCCCTACGTGTTGATGATCGTCGAAAACGGAAAAGCAGTCGCAGTGTTGCCGTTAATGTTGAGCCGCAACACACTCGGCATTCGCATGTTGAGCATGTTGGGTGAGCCGCACACGCAGTATGGCAATGTTCTGACCGAGACGGGAACGCTCAGCAGCAAACACATAAAGATGTTTGAAAGCGCGTTGGCTTCCAATATGGCTTGCGATGGTTTCGTGTGCAACTATGTTCCGGCAGGGTCGGCGCTTGAACAATTGATGGTCACGTCGCGCCGCATGTCGCGCTTGGACAACCAATCCCTGGTGGTTGAACTTTCAAAATTCGCGAGTCCCGCCGCCTATGACGCTTCACTCAGCAAAAACACCACGAAGAACCTGCGCCGCCGCCGCAAACATTTGGAAGACACGGGCGCGTTGAAGTTCCAAGTTTTGCGCCCGGCAGATGCCGGATATGGCGCTGCAATTCACGACGGTATTGCCATGAAGCAGCTGTGGTTGGCAGAAACGGGTCGTCTGGGTCTTGGCTTGAAACATGCAGGCCACGCGGCGTTTCTGACAAACATTCCGCGATTGACTGAAGCTGTCGATGGCCCCGTGGCCTTTGTCTTGTCAGTTGCCGGAAAAGCCGTGGCCATCGAGCTCGGGTTTTTGCAGCGAGGGCACTACTATTCTTATATGGGCGCTTTTGATTGGAACTTGCGTCAACAGGCACCCGGGCGTTTGCAAATGCACGAGACTATTTGTTGGCTCATCGGGCATGGTGCGACAAGCATGGATTTGCTGGCCAATCCCACAGAGTATAAGCGCGATGTCGCCAGCCGCAGCATTGCCCTTGCGAGCTATTCCAAGAGCTATACATTGCGTGGACGTGTCTACGCCTCGTTTTGGGCCGGCTGGGGCAAACCCCAATTGAAACGCACGCTGGCCGCTATGGTTACTCGCTCGGCGAGTTCTCGTCGCGTTTTGCAAGGGCTGCTTTGACAAACGGATGTTTCAAAACCTCTTTGCGAAACACCACGTCATATTGTTCGTCTTGTTGCAAACATCGCCGTTTAAGCGCCGTGAATGTAGTCTCGCGCAACACGTCGAGGGCCTTGCAGTCTTTGGCGTTGAGGACCTTGGCTTCTTGGTCATAGGCTATAAAACAGGCTTGCCAAATGTCGCGGTGGCCTTTTTCATGTTCTAATAAATAACCCTCAAAATCCAGCCACTTGTTTTGGGTCTTTGGCTTTATCGAGTCAGGCTTTGCATGCTTTGGCAAAACAAAATTGAAAATTGCCGAGGTTTTGAAGGTCGGGTAACGACACCCGTCAGCGGATTGCTTTTCAGTTTTCACAGTTTTCGTCGCAATCATGGTGAAAGCGAATGTTGAATTGTTGGCAGCTTTGGGTGACTTGGTTTTGATGTAATTGTAAATCTCAGCCGCCGTCCTGCCCTGCACCGGATAAGCCACAATCGCCGAAACATCCTTCCCCACCGCCGCAGATGAAGTGATGAGCGAGAGGCTGAGCGCAAGTGCTGAGAATGATTCACGAAACATTGGGTTGGAGTAGGGCAGGTGGGGGAGCGAAGTCAAATCGGGGCAATGGCGGTTTTGTTTTAACCGTCCGCTAACCATAATTTTGTAAGTCCGTCCCCACACTGCGTGGGGTTAGTGGGTTGTGAAGAGTTCGGCGTTTTACAGTTTTTGGCTGCGTTTGCTGTTGTGGATAACGGCTGGTCTGTTCGCCGGTGCTGCCCAGAGCTACGCCGCAACCTGCGCTCCGGCTGCTACTCAAGGTTCTGCACCCCCGGCATGGCGGACTTACTGCTGGGTCGACATGAGCAGCTATTCCCATGCCACAGTCATGGCGGGCGGGCAGAATTTTTCGATCACGCTGTCAGACGGCTCGGTCTTCTCGTTTACACTTTCGGGCACTTCGTCAAACGCCAGCATAATTGCCGCCGCCGCTGCGCCTGCTTGGACTGGTGCTGCAACTGGCAACACGGCGTTTCTTGGAATTCCGGGGCGGCCCATTCTGTACACAAGTGCCGGCGGCACAATGAACCTCACGTTGTCAAACATTCAAGTTCAGCCACCCAACAACGTTGTCTCAACAGGTCAATTCAAACTTGTAGTAGCTGATGCTGAATCTTCGAACAATGGTGAGTCACTGACCTTTGTGACCAATGGCGGATTTTGGGAGGAGGTGGACCAAGTGCCACCAAACACCGGGTCAATCTATCCCACTTCAAGCGGAACGGGCACTGCAACTTATGTCACAACGGGTGTTGCGGGAACTGTTGGCGCCTACATTATGGGAAGTTTGAGCCCGTCGACTGTAAATGTCCAACTCGTTTCGGGTGGGCGACAAGGCGTGATGTTGGCGGTGCAATACTCATCAATCACCGTGAACAAACAAATCTCCGGCACCCGCGCAAACGCTGCTGACCAGTTTACATTCGGAACGCGTGCAACAAGCAACAACGCACTTTTGTCTTCAAGCACTTCAACTGGCGCGGGCGCTGGTCCGTTCACAGCGGCTGTAACGACCTTATCTTCTGCAGTAGCCATGAGCGTTTTTGAAGAGATGGCGCCCGGCAGCGTAAGCAATATCAACCAATATACGCCAAGTCTGACCTGCTCCAACGGGGCAACTTCTTCTTCGACACCCACGCCTACAGCTTTGGCGGCAACAAGTTATAATTTCGGCTCGACCAACTACGGCGACTCGTTGGCTTGCGTTTTCACAAACACTGCAAAGCCAGCAAGAGTTGCGCTTCAAAAAATAACCTCAGGGGCCATTGGTGGTGCATTCTCCTTTACTTCCACGAATTTGGCCTCGGCCCCGCCGCCGATTACAACAACTGCAACAAACACGGCAACGCCTGCTGTACCAATACCCATAGCCGTTACGGCCTTCAATACTGCGGTGACGATAACCGAAACGCCCGCAGCAGGCTTCACTGCATCGTCGGTAAGCTGCACGGACGCCAACTCAGCCATAACCGGAAATCCTGCGAGCTTCGGCACTCTTGCGACCAACACTATAACAATTCCTGCGGCTAATATCCTTGCCGGAGCGAACATCACCTGTGTGCTGACAAACGCAGTGACAACGGCCAGTACAGCCACTGTTGCTGTTCGCAAAACAACATTGGGTTCAGCGGGCGGTGCGTTTACGTTTACCTCTACCAATCTGCGGTCAACCCCGGCGTCGATCACGACATTTGCCGCAAATTCGCCCACACCAACAACACCACCGCCAATTCTAGCAACCAACACTGGAACGGCTGTGACAATCACGGAAGGGGCCACCACCAATTTCACGATTTCAAGCGCATCCTGTGTTGATAACAACGCAGGATCATCAGGCAATCCGGCTGGCACATTTGGCACGCTGGCCGGACAAGTGTTGACCATTCCTGCAACCAACATCAGAGTGCGTGCACAAATTGTTTGTACGTTTACAAACATCGTCAATCCGGCCATCCCGCTTGTTGCAGTTCAAAAGACAACAACATTAAACCCGGGCGGTCCCTTCAGCTTTATTGCAACAAACCTCAGCGGTACGCCGCCTGCCATTTCAACCACAGCTGCAAGCACACCCACGCCAGCAGCACCCAACTATATTTCGGTGACAAGCATCACAACGCCGGTGACCTTAACTGAAGCAGCCAATGGCAATTTCAACGTTGCAAGTGGCACGTGCACAGATACCAATTCCGCCACATCTGGAAATCCTGCAAGCTTCGGCACGCTGTCTGGTAATGTCATCACCGTTCCCGTAGCCAATCTCGTAACATTCGCCCGCATTGTGTGCACATTCACAAATGCGCCAAAGCCACCCACGTTCACATTACAAAAAACCACGGTCGGAGCATTTGGCGGGCCATTCGCTTTCACATCGACCAACCTCGCTACGACATCGGCAAACATAACAACAACAGTCACCGGCACTGCCACGCCAACAAGCCCGACCCCGATTCAAGTTGTAGCGGCCAACACCCAAATTCAAATCACTGAAGCCGCCAACACGCGCTTTGACGCCACGTCAGCCTCATGCAGTGACGCGAACGCAAGCTTTACAGGTAACCCTGCAAGCTTCGGCAGTCTTGCCGGCAATGTGTTGACGGTGCCTGCTGCAAACGTTTTGCCATCAGCACAAATTGTATGTGTGTTCACGAACACCGCCAAGCCCGCTTCCGTTATTGTTCGCAAAACGACGACGAACACTGTTGGCGGGCCGTTCAACTTTGCGACCAGCAATCTGGCGGCAGCACCATCTGCAATCAGCACAACGGCC
>JANOPL010000109.1:0-13040 GCA_031421835.1 Hyphomicrobiales bacterium
TCTCCCGCATGCGGGAGAGGTGGATCGCGCGAAAGCGCGAGACGGAGAGGGACCCCAAGCCCTCTCGTAACTTACATCCAAAGTTCTTACAGGAGACATCCGACCGTCCAAAACAGCCAGAATAGTTTCACAAATTTCTGCACGCCGCTTAAAAACATCGCAACTCCAAAAGCGTAAAACAGAATAGCCTTGCTGCAATAAATATCTATCTCGTCGCTCGTCATGTGGGTTTTCAACATGCTGACTTCCGTCTACTTCTATGACAAGTCGCCGCTGTCGATGAACAAAGTCAGCAAAATAAGGCCCAATAGGTTGCTGACGTACAAATTTATGGCCACCCAACTGCCGCGCTTTCAATAAGTTCCACAATGCGCCCTCAGAGGCATTTTCAGCAATGCGCAGTTCGCGCGCACGCTGTGTAGTCCAATGATTGCGAGGAAGAGTTTGCATTGTTTCTACTCCAGTTAGAGTAGAGACGGACAGTGTGCGGTTTTCCGTCGCGAAGACTTAACAATTTTTGCACCGCCCCTCTCCGTCCATTGCTATCGCAATGTCCACCTCTCCCGCATGCGGGAGAGGAAAGATATTTACCCCTTCAACACCGCCCAAATGCGTTCAGTCTCGTCGAACACGTGAAGCTCCCCCAGCGAAATATCAAACCAGGCGCCGCTGACCGTTACGTCTTTCTTGTTCTCGCGCATGCGCAACCATGGGAAAGTGCGCAGGTTGGCAAGCGAATGTTCAACACTGGCATGCTCCACCGCTGTTTGCAGGTCATGCACATGGTCATGCGGGTGGTCATGGCGAACAGCGTCTGCCACATCCTTGACGTCTGACATCCACTTGCCGATAAAATCGCCGGCAGACAGCGGATCGCCACCGTCCACAACGGCCCGAATACCACCGCAACGGCCATGTCCCATCACAACGACATGCTTCACACCCAATGCAATTACCGCAAATTCAATGGCGGCTGAGGTGGCGTGGTGCTTTCCATCGGGCGCATAGGGAGGCACCAGATTGGCCACATTGCGCATCACAAAAATCTCACCGGGGCCTGCATCGAAAATTGTTTCAGGGGCCGCCCGCGAGTCACAACAGGCGATGATCATGACAGTCGGTTTCTGCGCGCCCTCGCCCAACTTCTTGTAACGTTCTGACTCATCAGCAAAGCGGCCGCTGCGAAAATTACGGTAGCCATTCAATAATCGTTCGGGAAATTTCATCATTGATCCAATGTTCAGGAGTCAAAAAAGTTCCTATCAGAAATGTTCTGAACGCACCACCATGACATCTGACACCGTCAACACCCCAATTTGACGCCGTACGATCTCGAACAGCGAGGCCACAACCTGATCAACCAATGCGGCGTCGAGAATGCAAACCACCACAACAACATTGGTGGCGCTATTGAAACTGTCGTCCAGGCGCCACGTGCCGGAATGGCCTTTGCCCGCTGTGGCCTCCAGAACCGTGTAGCCCTGAACAGCCGCACCTTCGAGAGCGTCAATCACTTGCGGCAAGGCGGGTGCTTCCACGAAAATCTCAACGCGCTTCTTTGAATATTTTGCCAAACTCATGACACCTGCTCCGCAAGCCAAAGATATATGGGAATGCCGACACTCAAGTTGAACGGGAACGTCACCGCCAACGACAATGTCAGATAAAGCGATGGCTGCGCTTCCGGCAAAGCAAGTCGCATGGCGGCAGGTACCGCAATGTAAGACGCAGAGGCCGCGAGGGTAATCAAGAGGGCCGCAGCCCCGGTTGAAAGCCCCAAGCCATAACAAAGCAGCGCCGCCAAACAGGCTGATAACAACGGCATATATAACCCAAAGGCCAACACAGAAGGCTGCAAGGCCCGAAATCCATTCCGCAAACCACGACCTGCCACCAGCCCCATGTCCAGCAGGAACAGGCACAACACGCCGCGGAAAATATCCACCAGAAACGGCTTCACTTGGGCGGCCCCCGCTTCGCCCGTGGCCCAGCCAATCAGGAATGAGCCCACAAGCATAACGACAGACGCATTCAAGGTCACTTCATGCCAAAGCTTGCCGCGCGACTTGTGGCCGCCACCGCTCTGCCCCGCCAACACCAACGCCACAAGTATGGCTGGTGTTTCCATGACGGCGGCAACCGCGATCATGTACCCCTCAAAGCCAACACCCAGAGTTTGCAGCGTCTGTGTGGCAGCGATAAACGTCACAATGGAAATGGAGCCGTAATGTGCGGCAATGGCAGCAGCATTCACGGCGTCCAGTTTCGTCGTCGTGCGCAGCAACCAAAACCCGATTGCAGGTAAAACCGATGACAGCAAAATTCCAGCAAGCATTGCGCTCACGAGGTCTATGGTCAGCCCGGACTTGGCAACTTCCACACCCCCTTTGAACCCAATTGCCATCATCAGGTAGAGCGCAAGCGTTTTGGCAATCGCTTCCGGTATCGAAAGTTCAGCCCGCGCCAAAGCGGCTGCTACTCCCATTGCAAAAAACAAAACCGCTGGCGAAACCAGATTGCCGACGGCAAGGTCAATGAAATGCTGCATGTGTTTGAGCGCCCGACAAATAAATATGGACCTCTAGTAACGGACTTGCAGCTCAGTTGAAAGTGGCGCTAATGACTTTTTATGACATCACTCACATCGCTTTTTCCGACCCAGCTTTATCGCGCCGACACAGCAGTGCCTTCTGCACTGAATGCCGCTCTTGAAGTGGCAAGCTTTGACCTCGCGCAGAACGACAGCGTGGGAAACCGCTGGTGTGAAAAACACGGCTATGCTGGCTACACCTCGTTCGGGTCGTTTGCCAACTTGGGTGATCATCACCCGGTCTTTAAAAAGTTGGAGAAAATTCTCGATCGCCATGCGCTGGATTTCGCCAAAGCCCAATTCTGGGACATTGGCAGGCGAAAACCCGTGTGTGATTCACTCTGGGTCAACGTGCTGCCCGAGGGCGGCAGCCACACCGGCCACATTCACACCAACAGCGTCATCAGCGGTACGTATTATGTGAAGGTGCCCAAGGGTGCTGGCCCGATTGTTTACGAAGACCCGCGCCTTGGCTTCAAGATGGCGGCACCGCCACTCAAGAAAGATGCACCACAACCCCTGCGTTCTCATGTCAGCATCACGCCCGCTGAGCACACGCTGTTGCTGTGGGAAAGCTGGTTGCGCCACGAGGTGCCAATGAGCCGCGCAACAGGCGAACGCATTTCCGTGAGTTTCAATTACGTGATTGGGTAGAATACCCCTAGCTGAACATGCGATCTCCTGATTGATCAACAATCAGCTGCCCTTTTGAAATCGCAATGTCCGACGCCTCTTCAGCCGATGTGAACTTGTCGGCACGCACAAAGCGGTGCTCTTTACCGTCTTTGCTGATGCGCCCCGCCAGCTGCCATTGACCGCCGTCTTTATACGGAACGGCCTCGATCACATAGCCTTTGTATTCCAGGCTTTTGACCGACTTTGCCTCGCCGGCCGGTGCACTCGAAAACCATTTAGACCAAAATGCCATCATTTTTCTCCGTTCAAGCCTTAACCATAGCGCTGTTCAAGGTGAGCGATAAAGTGTTTTGCGTTGAGGGGTTCTCCCGTGGCTTGGCGCAATAATTCTGGTGTTGAGGCAGTAGAGGCCTTTTCCCAAATGTTTTTCCGCCGCCAGTCAGTCGTCGATGTAAAATCGCCGCGCGCCACGTCGTCATTGACCTGTTGTCGCTCGCCTCTGATCGCCGCCCACTGCTGGGCCGCCATCAACGCCCCCAAGGTATAAGACGGGAAATATCCAAACGCCCCTGACGGCCAATGCACATCCTGCATCGGGCCATCGCGCATGTTGTCCCGCGTTGAAAGGTTCAGGTATTGCATCATCTTCTGATCCCAAGCCTCTGGAATATCGTGAGGTTTTAGACTGCCGGACACCAATTCCTGTTCCAATTCAAAGCGCAGGATCACATGCATCGGGTACGTCACCTCGTCCGCATCGACGCGAATGAAGCCGGGTTTCACCCGGTGTACATGGGCCAAAATATCTTCAGACGACCAGTTTTCGCCGAAATGTTTTGTCAACAACGGCAACGCCCAAGCCCAAAACGCCGGATTGCGCCCGATCTGCTTTTCCACAAACAGGCTTTGGCTTTCATGCATGGCCATACCGCGGGCCTGCCCTGATGGCCAATGGGCCCATGTTTTCGGTAAACCCTGTTCGTAAAGCCCATGCCCCGTTTCATGCATGATGCCCATGAGCGCTGACAAAAACTCATCTGTCCGATATCGCGTGGTCATGCGCACATCCGTCGGCACACCACCGCAAAACGGATGATGCGAAACATCAAGGCGCCCATGATTGAAATCAAAACCCAAAGCCTGCATCACCTCAACTCCCAGGGCCTTTTGCGCTTCGATGGAATAATTTTCAGAAAGTGGCTTCAAGACTTTCGATTTTTGTTTTTCAACCGCAATTGGAATGAACGTTTTCAGAAAGGCTTTCAGCTCGTCAAACACTGGCACGATATCGGCCACCCGCGCGCCCGGGTCATACTGCTCAGCCAATGCATCATAAGGCGACAACTTCAGCACATCACTGCGCAGCGAAGCTTCCTCGCGCATGGTGTCGATGACGGCTGAGAATGCGGGCAGAAAACCTTTCCAATCTCCGACAGGACGCAGCTGCCGCCACAACTGTTCGCAGCGCAAACGTTGCTCGGTTTGCTTGCGCACAAAATCCGAAGACAAACAGATGCGGTTGATATAGCTGCGCTTGAACTCCTTGACGGCGACGCGCTGCTGCGCATCCAGCGGTTCAGTTTCGGCCTTGGCGATCCAATCCGCAATGTGGGGGGCACTCGCCATGTCATGATAAAGACCAGACAGTGACGCAATTGCCTCCGCCCGCTTTTCGCCCCCGCCCTCCGGCATCATCACAGCTTCATCCACACCCAATATGGAGAGTGCGTGTGAAAGTGAGTCAAGTTTGCGGCAGAGGTCGTCGAGTTTTTGAAATGACATGGAAGCGTCCGAGTTTAGGTGGCGGCGTCAGGTTCTACAACATGGCTACGCTTTGCGGCAGAAAAAAGCGGCGTGGCCCCAGCTCCTTCTGCTGCAAACATAGCCGCCCCAAGGGCCACCAATTCCGGCTCGTCCACAACCGTGATAATTTCACCAAAAACATTTGCACGCAGTTGCATCAGCGCCGGGCAGCGCGCCCAGCCACCAGTTGCATAAATCGCAGTCTTCGGAACACCCGCACGGGTCATTGCCGCCCAATAGCTTTTCGTCCTCTCTGCCATGTCTGCAAACACGGAAAGCAAAGCATCGGGCAGTGCGTCACCTCGCTGCAGTGATTTGTAAAGCGCCGTGACATCATCAACATGTTGACCCAAGGTCACCGAAAATTCCGTCATGCCGATAACCGCAACGGCCTCAGCACCGCTGATGGGCAAGGTCACATAAAGCCCTTCCATTCCGTGATCAGGCTTCAGCGTCGCTGTTTCACCATAGGTCGCATTGGCCGTCCCCATGGAGTCAACACGGGCGTCCTTCAAAATCCGCCGGATGGCTGAGGCCGCAACAGGATGATCATGCCCACCCGCCACCAGCAATGTATCCGCATCAGCTGCTCCCGCTTCAATCAAGGCACCCGGCCGCATTGGACCCACAACACCGCCAGCCTCAATCAACGGCGGCAATTGCGGCGCTTTGACATGTTGCAAGAACGTAGGGATCCACGCCCGCGAGAACACATCATAACAGCCCGTGCGCGGCGCCAGCGTCGCCGACATGAACGCCCTGCCCGTCCACACCGCCAGCGGATAATCGGTCATCGTGATCCAGTATTGAGCGTCTTCAAGTTCGCCTGGTTTGTGTTGTCGCAGCCACGCCCACTTGCCAGCGCTCGACGAAAAATCCAGCAATATCGCCGGATATTTCTTGCCGTGTTCTGTGGCGGCAAGGTCATGCGCAAACTTTTCGCCACGACGGTCATTCCATTGAATGGCGTGGCCCAGCGGCGATAAATCAGAACGAACTCCCACACCGTCTTCACCAATACCCGCTGATGAAATGGCACTGATCGGGCGGCCTTGACCAACACTGCGCCAACCCTCAACTATCAAGTGTTCTGCCAGTGTCACCAGCGCCTTTGCATCGGTTACAACACCGATCTCATCTCGCAAATGTGGTGCAGGCACTGACTTCACCCACAGCGTTGCGCCGCCTTCATCCAGCAACAACACTTTGAGGTTTGTCGTGCCAATATCAATGCCGCAGAAAAGCCTGCTCACGAAACTTCACCAGCGGCGCGAAAACTGAGTGCGCGATGCTTTCGCCATTTCAGCGATCAGCCACGACGTTTCATCAGGCGGGCGCTGCCACACTTTGCGCCCGACAACCACACCCTGTGCACCTGCTGCAATCGCATCAACAACGTCTTTCAAGGTAGACTTGGCATCACCACTCAAAGGCCCGCCCGCAACAACGATGGGAATATCCAGTTCCTCACACAGTTTCGCCGTGGCATCGGGCCCCGGAAACGTGATCTTGATGATATCCGCACCGAGGTCATAAGCCACCCGCGCCACTTCCATCTCAGCCAAAAGGATTTCAGGCGAACGCGGTGTATTCAAAAACACGGGCTCCACCATCACTGGAATATGCCACTTCGCGGCTTCTGAAATCACTGTGCCAATGCGCTGGCAATAGAGCAGCTTCTCTTCATCGTTGACATTCCACGGCAGCAGCAGCTTCACACAATCAACCCCAAGTCGCACAGCATCTTCAACCGAAGCAACCAATGCCCCTGTTCCCGTCTCTGGCGTGGCAGTCGGCCAGAAGGCATCAATCGCAAGGATGCGCGCAAATTGACTGTGCTGGGCCATCTCCACTTCCGACTGCTTCACGATGCCAGTCGACACCATGAACCCGGTCACGTCACTCGACATGAACCGCTTCATCACCTGCACCGGCGCTTCCAACTGCGGCACCCGCCCCCACACAAGGCCATGGTCAATCGGCACCACAAGTGCAGCCCGGTCAGCACGAAGCACCCGGTTCATGCGGTAGGAATTGGAGAAACGATTATTGGCCATGGGGCTGCTCCTGATGACCGGGTGAGAGTAGGCGAGGTTCAACGATATGCAATCAAATACATTTCACATATTGCCAATATTTGGTGCGCGAAACACGGGATGTGAACGATTGTACTAATTCTTGTTGGCACTCCACAAGAACAACGACACAGCTACCGAAGACAGTGCACAAAGTGCTAAGGCAGGCCAAAAGCCATTGGCGGCATCGGCCCACGGAATGCCCTTAACATTCATTCCAAAAAGCCCAGCTACAAGCGTTGGCGGTAGAAACAATGCCGTCAGAGCAGAAAGTATATACAGTTGACGGTTGGTTTCAGCTGCCAGTTTGGCATCGATCTCGTCGTGAAAAAAGCGTGCACGCCGTTCCAATGACTCAAAGTCCTGATCAAGATTGGTCAAGCGGTTGATGATTGTGGGCAGCTGTTGAGGCAGTTTATCCAATGTCCGCTCTGCCAAGGTGAGGGCCCGCCGCAATGCTCGCATGTGTCGGTGCAATTGCGCGGTTTCACGACGCATGACCATCAAACGTTTTCGCTCACCATGGTGGCGGTCCTGCAGAACATGATCCTCAATTTCTTCTAACTCGGTCAACAGTCGATTCAACACGCTATCCAAGCAATCTGCATAATTACTGATCATTGCACCGCACAGCGACAGTGGGTCTGCGAAATTGCGTCCGCGCGAGATGTCTTCGCGTAGCCGCTCTGCAGATTGCACGGCTTTGACTCTACCAGTGACAAGTAAGTGAGACTGGCAAATTAAGTGTAACCAAGCATGGCTGGTTGAATCACTTGAAAACTCCCGCTGGAAATCACTCAGAATTCCAACAAGAATTTTGTCAGAACCAGAAAGCAATTGTCGTGAGGCTGGACGACAGAATTCTACCACTTCTTTAGCTGGAACATTTAGCTTGTCCCTCAGCCAACTGTGACAGCGTTGGTCCGTCAAATTAAGATGTAACCAAATCCATTGTTGAGGCACTGCATTTTCTACAAAACCAAGAAGGGAGCGCTCATCCAGAGCCTGAGGTAGGCCTCTGCTAAAACTATAGGCGCAGACAAATCCCGGAATTTCGTCCTTCAGAAACATCTCGCGCACTTAAGTTAAACCGCAAAATTGCAGGTTGTGTGCAAATATCTCGATCAGGTGACAGTTAGGTGACAGTCAAATCCCATCCCCTACCCCATCATCTCCACAAACCGCTTGAACAGGTAATGTGAATCCTGCGGCCCGGGTGATGCTTCCGGGTGATGTTGCACGGAGAAGATCGGTTTGCCCTTCACCTGAATGCCAGCATTTGAACCATCGAACAGCGAAATATGCGTTTCCTTCACATTGCCAGGAAGCGATTGCACATCAACAGCAAAACCATGGTTCATGGACACGATTTCAACCTTGCCCGTCGTAAAATCTTTGACCGGGTGGTTGGCGCCGTGGTGGCCTTGATGCATCTTTAAGGTTTTACCTCCAAGAGCGATGGCAAGCATTTGATGACCCAAGCAAATCCCGAACACGGGCGTGCCTGAATCGATAATCTTTTTAATCTCCGGCACGGCATATTCCCCTGTCGCGGCAGGGTCGCCCGGACCATTGGACAGGAACACGCCCTCAGGCTTCATGGCCAGAATATCTTCAGCTGATGTGGTGGCGGGCACCACCGTCACGTCACAGCCCGCTGACGTGAGGCAGCGCAGAATGTTGCGCTTCAAGCCATAGTCAATGGCCACAACACGCTTGCCGCCGACTGCGTTTTCATATCCGTCTTTCCAGCTCCACAGTTTCTCGTCCCACTCCATGCGCTGGGTCAACGAAACGTCCTTGGCCAAATCCAAACCTTCAAGGCCCGACCATTCGCGCGCCATCTTGTGCAGCTTCTTGATATCGAATTTGCCCTTGGCATTGTGGGCGATGACACCATTGGGCATGCCCCTATCGCGGATCAGATTGGTAAGCTCACGCGTGTCAACGCCGGACATGCCGATGATGCCACGCGCCTTCAACCATTTGTCAAAATGCTTGGCGTTACGGTAATTCGCAGGTTCGGTCACAGGTGCTTTGACCACAAGACCGCGCACCGCCACTGATGCCGCAAGGTTTGTGGTTTCAGAGTCATCATCATTGGTGCCCACATTGCCGATGTGCGGGAAGGTGAAGGTCACGATTTGACCTGCATAGGATGGGTCCGTCAGCACTTCCTGATACCCTGTCATCGCCGTGTTGAAACACACTTCAGCGACAGCTTCTCCTTCGGCCCCGAAACCAAAACCTTCAATCACGGTGCCATCAGCCAACACCAAAACCGCTGTGATTTTTGGTTGATCCCAATCGCTGAATTGCGGGCGTGATTTTGCTTTGGCCGTTGCGGGCTTTTTGGATGGGGCCATGGGCGTTGAGTCTCCGGGAATTTGTGTCTCGTTAAGGGAGGAGCTGCCTCTCGTCAAGTTTGCACAACGCGGTCGAAAGGACTATCCCACGGTTTTTGATTGCACAATGAGGATAGAACCATGTCGCTTCGTGACCAACTCTCCAACGATATGAAAGACGCCATGAAATCGGGCGACAAACGCAAGCTCGCCACCATCCGTCTGATGAATGCGGCGATCAAGGACAAAGACATCAACACCCGCACGGATGGTCACGATTCAGAAAAGATATCGGATGCTGCCATCATGGACGTTTTCGCCAAAATGGTGAAACAGCGTCAGGATTCAATCGCTGCTTTCGATGCGGGCGGCCGCGCTGAATTGGCTGAGCAGGAACGCGGCGAAATGGCAGTCATCCAGTCCTATATGCCCAAGCAAATGTCAGACGATGAAGCCAAGGCCGCTGTTGCGAGTGTCATTGCGAGTGTGGGTGCAACATCTGTCAAGGACATGGGCAAAGTCATGGCCGAGTTGAAATCAAAATTCTCCGGCCAGATGGACATGGGCAAAGTTGGCGGAATTGTGAAGGCGTTGCTGGGGTAAACAGTTCATCTACGGTTCATGTTGCAACTGTCATTGTGCATGGTTCGCAGGGCCCGTCCCTGCTCTACCTTTGAACAGAAAGGATGAACATCATGTTCCGAAAAACTTTGATCGCAATCGCTGCTGCGGCGACACTTGCCATGGGCGTAGGTGCGGCAACAGCACCCGCTGAGGCTGGTCACCGTCGTGCCCACATCGGCATTTACATCGGCGCACCCTACATCGGTTTTTATGGACACCGTGGGCACCGCCATGGTCATTGCCATATTGTCCGGGTGAAAAAACACTACGGCTGGAAACGTGTCAAACGCTGCCACAGTCATCGTCACGGCCACGGCCACCACTACTAGGATCACACCATGGGTAGGGGTCGGAACTGGTTTCCGGCCCCTCCAAAATTCCTTCCGGGACTGTTCACATTCAGTTCAGATTGGGCTTGCCATATTGAAGATGTCGCAGGATAGTCCTGCTGGGGGTTTAACCGAGAGGATGGTTCAAAATGATCCGTAACACTGTAATCGCTGCCGCCGCCGTCATGATGTTTGCTGTTGTCCCCGCTCAGGCTGGGGTGGTCTACGGAGGCGCGCCTGTCATTGAAGAAGGTGGTTATAAGCAAGACGTCAGCCATTGGGTTCAGAAGTGCAAAATTGTCCGCGTGAAATCCTATTATGGCTGGAAGAACGTGAAGAAGTGCCGCAAGGTATTCTTGAAGCACTATAACAGCTACTAAGTCTCGCAATCGAGTTTCACAAAAGGCCGGAGGAAACTCCGGCCTTTTTCCATTTAAGCCCGTATTAACGCTGTTGTGACAACATCAACGATCATGACGAATGTTGCGTACCTGTTGTTTACATTTATAGCCTGCGTATTGGGCTTGGGCCTGGGTCTGGTGTTTCACCACATGTGGAGCAAGGCCCGCTCACTCATAGGTCCACCAGCTGATCCCTTCGCGTCCATCGAAGACGGTGAAACAACATCATGGGAAGCCTACACAAAATGGCAGGGCGACAACAATCGCCGCTTTGCCACACAGGTGTCGTCCTGTGCTGCAGCGCCGATTGTTCTCGCTGGGTTAGCCTGGACTGAGCGCTCCCAAGTTGTTCACACCGTTTGCGGCACGCTTACCAAAATCGCAGGGCAAGCTTACATCTGCTTGTGAATCGCCTTGTCGTAGGGATAACACTGCAAAACTCACCTCATCGTTTGGAGTTTGCAACACCAAGCGGGTTGCGCAATAACCCGCCCCATGCGCTTCCCGCCCCAGTTCCTCGACCAGATCCGTGCCCGGGTGAATATCTCATCCGTGGTGGGCCGAAACGTGACCTGGGATCGCCGCAAGAGCCAGCCCGGCAAGGGTGATTTCTGGGCCTGCTGCCCGTTTCATTCTGAAAAATCCCCGAGCTTCCATGCCGATGATCGCAAGGGGCGATACCACTGTTTTGGCTGCAAAGCCTCAGGCGACATCTTCACATTCCTCGTCGAAAAATCCGGATTGAAGTTCCACGAAGCGGTGGAGCAATTGGCACAGGAAGCGGGCATCGCCTTGCCGGAATTCACACCCGAAGACGCGCGCCGCGAGGAAACCCGCGCCAGTCTTTACGATGTGATGGAGCTTGCGGCGAAATTCTTCCAATCCGAACTTCAAACCGCAAAAGGTGCCAAGGCCCGCGGCTATCTCGCCGACCGTGATCTCGGCCCTTCCATCCAGACCGAATTCGGCATCGGCTATTCACCCGATGATCGCTCAGCCTTGCGCAGCCACTTGGCCGACAAGGGTGTGCATCTCGATCAGATGATCGAAGCAGGGCTCGTCATCGCTGGCGAAGACATTCCCGTGGCCTATGACCGCTTCCGCGACCGCGTCATGTTCCCGATCAAGGATGGCCGTGGCCGCGTCATCGCCTTTGGTGGCCGGGCGTTGAGCAAAGATGTACCAGCGAAATATCTGAACTCGCCTGAAACCCCGATCTTCATCAAGGGCGAAGTTCTTTACAATTACGACAAGGCCCGTGCCATTGCCCACAAGAGCGGAAACATCATTGCTGTGGAAGGTTATGTCGACGTCATTGCCATGCACCGCGCGGGCCTCGCTGAAACTGTGGCCCCGCTCGGCACAGCCCTCACGGAAAACCAACTCGCCATTCTCTGGCGCTCCGCCGCCGAGCCCATTCTGTGTTTTGATGGCGACAGTGCAGGCCAGAAAGCCGCCTATCGGGCCCTCGACATCGCTCTTCCCTTGCTACAACCCGGCCACTCCCTGCGCTTTGCTTTCCTGCCCGATGGCAAAGACCCTGACGATCTTTTGCGATCTGACGGTGCAGACGCCCTCAAAGCCGTGATCACCGCTGCCCTGCCCATGGTCGACGTCTTGTGGAACCGCGCTCTCAGCCTGAACGACCGCGCCAGCCCCGAACGCAAAGCCGCGTTTGAAAAAGACCTGCGCATGCAGGTCGCCGCCATCAAGGAAGAAGGCGTCAAACGCCATTACCTTGACGAATTGGCCGAACGTTTCCGCAAGCAACGAAGCGCAGGCCAACCCGAATGGCGCCGCTCAACAGCGGGGCGGTTAAGCGGCTTTTCCCAACGCTTCTCCCCCCAGGGCCGTCGCCTGAAAGACTGGGAAATTGCCGCGCCTGCGTCCCATTCCCTCAAAAACGCTGCCCATAAACTGGGAGGCGAAGATGCCACGTCCCGTCGTGCACGGATGATTGTGCTGTCTTTTATCAATCATCCCAACATGTTGCACGACTTTTGGGACGACTTTACCAGTGTGGAATTAGGCACGACAGAGCTTGACTCCCTCCGTGCACTGATTCTAGATGCGGTTTCTTCTGAAGCTGCCCTTGAACCGGAGGCTTTGAAGAACCACCTTGTAACAAGAGGGTTTGGCGAAACGCTAAGCCTGCTTGAAACTCAGGCGCGACATTTGAATGAGTGGTTCTTGGGTCCGTTGGCTGCACCAGATGATGCCCGGACAGGCCTCCGCCA
>JANOPL010000110.1:0-5263 GCA_031421835.1 Hyphomicrobiales bacterium
GCTGCCGCAGCACTGTCAGCGGTGTCTCGCGTACCCCATTTAGAAATGGCGATGATTTCAAAACCCGATGGCTCAGTACTGGCCACGATGGGCCAAGTCGCTTACCTTACAAATGACCTCATGACCGAAGCGGACAGCCCACTGTCAATGCTTTACAAAGGTAAGCTGCCAGTCAGTGTCGATATTGTCAGAGCGGGAGCCATTCGCGGCCAACTGACAATCGTTGGAGACATAAGTTCATTGCGAATGCAGTTGGTGGGGTCAATCATCTCCATTCTGGCGGCGGCAATGCTGACAGCTCTTTTGGGCGTTTTTGCAGCCAGGCCCTTGCAGCGCCGCATCGTCGGCCCACTCGTACAACTTACAAAAACCATTCAGTCACTCCGCGCGTCCCGCGATTATTCGGTCGACCTGGCAGAGGACGACACACCTGATGAAACCGGAATCCTGATCAAGGCCTTCAACGGATTGATGTCCGATATCCGCTTCCGCGACCAGGCTTTGAAACAACTTGCCTACAACGACCCGCTTACAGGTTTGCCCAATCGGGTAAGTTTTCAACGGGATTTGAACGAATGGCTGGAGCGCCCCTTCGAAAAGCCGCAGGGTGCTGTGGCATTGCTCAACATTCATGGCTTTCGGTCCATAAACGATACTTTCAGCCACTCGATTGGCGATGGCATTTTGATGTCGGTTGCTGCTGGCTTAAAGGCGGCGCTGCCTGAAAATGCAATTCTTGCGCGTTATGGCGGCGATGAATTTGCGGTCCTCCTTCAAAGTGCGGCAAATGAGGCCGATATCATCATGGCGGTGTCGCGCTTGCATGGAAAATTTGCAAGGCCAGTGAAAATCGGTGCTTTGGATTTGCACGTCACTTTAACAACGGGTGCCGTTACAATTTTTGACCGAACCCCCGAAAGCGCAAGTACTGACGAAATTTTACGACATGCTGACTTGGCACTCGCCGATGCAAAATCTTTGACGCCGGGTTCGCTTCAAGTCTTTCGCAATCACATGGCGCAAAAAGTTCACCATGATATTGAACTTAAACAATCCCTCCGCCACGCCTGCGACAAGTCCGAATTTACCATTGATTATCAGTGCCAATTTGATCTCCGCAATAATTCCATTGCGGGTTTCGAAGCGCTGGTGCGTTGGAAGCACCCTGAACTCGGGTTTATTTCGCCTGCTGTGTTCATTCCCTTGGCCGAGCAAATGGGCCTCGTCAGTGTCATTGGCGAATTCGTTTTGGAAGAGAGCTGTCGACAGGCTGCGTCTTGGCGTGCTGCGGGCGAAGGTGATCGCATTATCTCCGTCAACGTGTCCCCCGCCCAAATCATAGCGGCCGGATTCTTGGAAAAAGTTCGAAGGGCCCTGCGGCGATCTGGCTTGCCACCGCAGCTGTTGTGCATCGAACTCACAGAGAGCATGTTCCTTGGCGGCAAATTTTCAGATACCGTGACGATATTGGAGGCACTGGCAAAGGACGGGGTGAAACTCGCGCTGGATGACTTTGGCACGGGATATTCTTCGCTCAGTTATTTGTCCAAGTTGCCATTCCACAGCATCAAGATTGACCGGGCCTTTGTTTCGGACGCCCATTTGAAGCAACGTAAATCTGCGATGCTCAAATCAATCGTCGAAATGGTCCATACCATGGGCATGGAAACAGTCGCGGAAGGTGCCGAAAACAACGAAGAAGTCAGATTGTTGCAGCAGTTGGGCGTTAACAAGGTGCAAGGTTATGTATTTGCAAAGCCCATGCCCGCATCTGAGGCCATCGTCCGCGCCAATGTGATTGACGCTCATCACCGCAAGCTGTCAGCCTGAAACCTGAATGCCAAAAAAGGGGAATGGTGGGCCCGGAGGGACTCGAACCCCCAACCAGACGGTTATGAGCCGTCAGCTCTAACCGTTGAGCTACAGGCCCTTTTTTTGGCGCACAACGCGAGTCATCGCGACGTCACAGGGGGTGGCTACATCATTTTTATTTTCCATGCTATAGCCGAAACATGAATGACCAGAATCTGACACCAAAAGCCGCCGTAGAGCGGTTGATCCACCTCCACAACGCAGCCTGCACAAGCCTCAAATCAGGCCTGGATCGTTATTTGAACGACCGCGTTACACCGACGTTTGATGAACGCACCCATTGGCGTTACCCGGAATTGCGGGTGACCTATGAAAGCACTGGCCTGCAGCCGAACATCGCCCGCGCTTATGCAAAATTCCAAGGTCCGGGTGTTTATGCGACGACAGTGACCCACCCGGAACATTTCAAAAAATACTTGATTGAACAGCTCACACACCTCGTCCGTGACTATCAGGCATCAATTGATGTGAGTTTGTCGGCGCAGGAAATCCCGTACCCCTATGTACTGGACAAAGGCGATGATCTGGGCGCAGGCGGGGTTTCAGCAGCTGAACTGGCTCTGTATTTTCCCGTGCCGCAATTGGCGCTGGTCGGCGACGAAATTGCCGACGGCACATGGGTGGGCCGCGATGGTGAGCCTTTGCCTTTGGCGCTGTTTGATGCAGTGCGCATTGATTATTCTCTGAAGCGCCTGCAGCACTATACCGGCACCCATTGGAAAGACACCCAGCCATGGATATTGCTCACCAACTACCATCGGTATGTCGATCAATTCATCGGCTGGGCGCGGGAGCGATTGATCGACAGCGTCGAATATGACGCGCTGCATTTGCCGGGTGGTAGCATAGTCACGAAAACCATGTCGGTGGCTGAGGCAGATGCGGTTGTTGAAGCCTCGCCATGGCACCGGTTCCAAATGCCTGCCTACCACCTCACACGGACCGACGGCAAAGGCGGCGTAACCTTGGTGAATATTGGTGTAGGCCCATCCAACGCCAAAACCATCACCGACCATTTGGCAGTGCTTCGGCCAAATTGTTGGCTGATGGTGGGACACTGCGGCGGCCTGCGCCAATCCCAACGCATCGGCGATTATGTGCTGGCCCACGCCTATTTGCGCCAGGATCATATTCTGGATTCTCTCGTACCACCCGAAATTCCAATTCCGGCGCTTGCCGAAATCCAATTGGCGCTGCAATCAGCTGCCGCTGACGTGACAGGCGAAAAGGGTGAGTCGTTGAAAGAGCGCTTGCGCACCGGCACCGTGATGACAAATGACGACCGCAATTGGGAATTGCGCTGGACCAAGGAACGCATGCGCATCAATCTCTCCCGCGCCATTGCTGTGGACATGGAATCCGGCACGCTTGCGGCACAAGGCTACCGACTGCGTGTTCCTTACGGCACGCTTCTCTGCGTGTCAGACAAACCCTTGCATGGTGAGATCAAATTGCCAGGTGCCGCCAATGCGTTCTATGATCGCGCGGTTGGTGAACACTTGTTGATCGGCCTTGCGGCCCTCGACAAACTGCGCGAAGACCGTGAAGGATTGCATTCCCGCAAGCTCAGAAGCTTTGACGAACCCCCTTTCCGCTGACGTCATAATATTGCCGTTTTTAATTCCTATGACGTGCAAAGAAGGAGATATGAATGCTGAAGTTGATGGTTGCTGTATTGGGCGTGATAATGGTTTTGGTGAGTGACCCTGTTCAGGCAGAGGAGGCCGGAATGCCTCGCATTGTATCAATTTCGGGACACGGCGAGGTTCGGGTTGTGCCTGACCTTGCGGTGGTTTCTGTTGGCGTCACCACGCAGGGTCAAAGTGCCCGCGACGCCTTGGACGGCAACACCAAAGCCATGAAATCCCTGCTCGAAACGCTGAAGAAAGCGGGCATCGAAGACCGCGATATGGCGACATCAAATTTCTCTGTGGGGCCGCGTCTGGATTACGGCAACAACAATGGCCAACCCCCAAAAGTTGTGGGTTATGACGTCAACAACATGGTCACAATCACCGTCCGAAAAATTGATGACCTCGGCGAGTTATTGGATGTCGCCGTTTCCACAGGTTCCAACACAATCAATGGAATCTCGTTCAGCGTGTCAAAGCCCGAAAGCTTCATCACTGAGGCGCGCAAAGCCGCCGTGACGGACGCCCGCAGTAAAGCTGACACTTATGCCGCTGCCGGCGGATTCAAGATCGGCGATATTTTGTCGATCAGTGAAGGCACGGCCTATCAGCCGCCGATTCAATACAGGGCAAAATCTTCGCGTTCTGAAGCATCCGACGCTGTTCCCATTGCCCAAGGGGAGCAAGCGCTGTCGGTGGATGTCAGCATCACCTACGAAATCAAGTAATCGTCTTTTCAGCAGCGCGAACGGCTGGTAACATCAGGCAATGCCAATCTGCGAGCGAGACCCCTGGCGTTACCAGTTCTTTGAAGGCGTAGCCTGCCCGGCTGACGTGAATGTTCCAACAGATGATCTTGATGTTTTTGAATGGTGCCCTCAATTTCGCTGGGTCTATGAAAAACTGAAGATTGCGGAAAGCCAAGGCTTGTCCTGCGGCACACGCAACCAATGGCCCGCCAAATTTCCAGTCTTTGCAAAACCCAATATCAACTTGCGCGGCATGGGTCTGGACAGCGGTGTTGTTGCCACCGCAGCAGAATTTGAAGCCTTGCCGGAGGGCCACATGTGGATGCCCTACTTCAAAGGCGAACATATCTCCACCGACTGCGCAATTGTGAGAGGTGAGGTCAAATGGATGCGTCACGCCTTGGGCTTTCCATGGCATCGCGGCATGTTCACGCACTGGGTGATAGAGAATACACAACGTCCTGAATTGAATCAGTTTTTAAGTTCATGGTCAAAGCAACATCTGGCTGATTATACCGGCATGATGAACTTTGAAACCATCGATGGTCACATCATCGAGACGCATTTGCGCTTTGCCGATCAATGGTGCGACATCTATGGCAAGCCCTGGATTGACGCCGTGGTAAACCTTTACGCAGACGGCGTTTGGGCGCTCAAGCACGAACAGCAAAGGGCTGGTTATTCCATTCCACTTTTTCTTAAACATGGCGGTGTGCCCCCGCACCCACCTGAAAAATTGCAAAAGCTCATTCGTGCCGCGCCACACGTCAGCAGCTTGCAAATTACGTATTACGAAAGCCGCAGCGACAAATCGCACCCCATGCCACCCGGTGGGTTTCGATTGGGTTTGATCAATAGTTACGACTACAAGGCTGGCTTGGCTGCGCGCGATCTTTTGGCCACGGGCTTTGCGGGGTGCGAGTTATTGATACCGTGAAAAGTGGTAAAGCCTCATCCCCCTTTATTTTCAGATGATGCACTCTACTCCTTTCCTCTCCCGCATGCGGGAGA
>JANOPL010000111.1:0-13456 GCA_031421835.1 Hyphomicrobiales bacterium
GTTGAACAGAACTGTTGAGACCTCATCGCCGATGCGGCGTGAAACAACAGTGTTGGTGGTGCCAAAATCAAGGCCGAGCGTGAAGGTGGACATGTTAGAACTGCAGTTATGGAATTGCTGAAATCAACAGAAACATGGCAAAGATAGACAGGTGCACCACGCCGAACAGAATATTGGTGCGGCCCGTGGCCAGTGTGATGCTACTGGTAAACAAGGCCAACACCAGCAAGACGGTTTGGCTTGGAGAAATGCCCAGCGCAATGTCAAAATTGCCGAAAATATCAGCCATTGCCACCACAGGAATTGTCAGGCCGATGGTTGCCAGTCCAGATCCCAAAGCCAGGTTGATGCTGACTTGCAAACGGTTGGCCAGGGCAGCACGCGTGGCAGCGATGCCTTCTGGCAACAGCACCATGGCGGCGATGATGACGCCTGTGAAACTGAGCGGCAACCCAATGCTGGTGATCATGTTGGTCAATACTGAGGACAATGATTTTGCCAACATGATGACAGCGAAGAGTGCAGCGCAAAGAAATATTGTGCTGCTCCAGAAAGTTTTCAACGTTGGGCCGTTTTGAGGATCGCCATCCGCGTCGATTGTGTCGGACAGGAAATAATCACGATGCCGCACCGTTTGTACAAACAGGAATGCGCAGTAGAGCAGCAACGAGGTGAGCGCCACCATGATAAGCTGCAAGTTGCTGTAGGTCGGTCCGGCGGTTGTTTGGGTATAGTTCGGCAAAATGAGGGTAATGACAGCCAAAACAACCAGCACTGACAATGCTGATGATGTGCCGCGAATGCGAATGGATTGTTCGAAGTGGCGACGGTTGCCGAGCAACAAACTCACACCCACGATGCCTGTGGTGATGATCATGATTGCGGAATAAACCGTGTCGCGAGCGATGGTGTTGCCATTTTCACCTGCACTGACCATCAGCGATAAAATCAGTCCGGCTTCCAGCACCGTGACAGCCAAGGCCAAGATGATTGAGCCGTAAGGTTCGCCAAGTTTGGCGGCGATCACTTCGGCGTGGTGCACAGCGGAAAATACGCAAGCGCCCAAGAGCAGGGTAACGCAGAGGGCGACGATCACGTTTCCTTGTGGAATCATCCCAGACAAAGACGCCGCGACTGCAAACACACCCAATAGAGGTACAACCACTGTCCAAACCGCATTTTCGACAGTATGCGACGCCATGTGTGTTTAAGCCTTAAACGGAGTGATTTGCTTTCGGGACAATAGGGGGCAGGGGGCTGGTCGTCCAGTTGTTCATGGTGAAGACTTGTGTGGTGAAAAGAGTTGGGTCTATAGTTCTGCATGACAAATTATATATGGCATTTTGCAGTTCTCGGCGTGTTGAGCATGGGTGGCAATGCCAGCGCCGCCGACAAAATCGTGTCGCGCGTTGATGGAAAGTCGGTCAATTATTTCTACGAGAGCTGCCCAGAGGAATGCCAAGTCGCGACATTTACCTGCACCGACACGGCCAGCGTTTCTGTCGTGTTGTCTGATATTGAAGGGAAGAATGCTGCCAAGGCGATGGTTGAGGAGCAAAAGCAAATCGTCTTCAAAGTTGGCAAGAAAAGTTTCAACTACGCGATTTCAGAAATGCAGTTCATGGAACTGAGCGGAGCCTGGTGGCTGACGGGCTTTTCAAATGACGTCGATCAAAAAGAGCTGGCTCCCGCGATTGCGGGCGTGAAGACGTTCGAAGCCAGTGCTGGAGGCCAGAAGGTGACGCTGCCGGTGGATGCGGCGGTGAAGGGTTGGGGTGCGGGGTGTAAGTGAAAGCGAAAGTCAAATTTTCGGTATTTGATGTAAGCGATTATCTCGACAACGAGATAGTGATTGCGGAATATCTTGCCCTTGCGGAAAAGGACAAGAAGCCGGACGCTTTACCAAAGGCAATAGCTGATGTGGCAAAAGCGCGGCTGATCAACAAATACAAAAAACAGTAGAGGTTGTCATTGCCGCACTTGTTGCGGCAATCCATCGTAGACACGGGCGGAGTCTATGTCCTGCGCTTTGCGCAGGAGCTTGGCATCTTCACCGTAGAAACCGTGGATTGCCGCAACAAGTGCGGCAATGACAGCGGAGGAGAATGCGGGCGTTGAATCTGAAAATTGACGTGGGGATGAGATAAATTAAG
The DNA here is from genome assembly GCA_031421835.1 of Hyphomicrobiales bacterium. GTDB lineage: Bacteria > Pseudomonadota > Alphaproteobacteria > Rhizobiales > Aestuariivirgaceae > Aestuariivirga. Next base: position 2,154 of record JANOPL010000111.1, read on the forward strand.
TGAAATGACACCGAATTGAATGCAGTGACCTCATCGACTATAAATTCAACTTTCAGTTCTTCCCGTCACCCCGGCCTTCGCCGAGGTGACGATGTGGGGAACTATTTATTTGCCGCCTTCACCACAGCCTCCGCAGTAATTCCGAACTTCCTATAAAGCACTTCCGCAGGCGCACTTGCTCCGAAGCCTGTCATGCCAATGAACGTGCCGTCGACGCCGATGAAGCGGTCCCAGCCTTGGCGCAGTCCTGCTTCGACGGCGATGCGGATTTTTTCGGTGCCTAGCAGCTTTTCCTTGTAGGCTTTGCTTTGCTTTTCGAAGAGCTCCATCGAAGGTACCGACACCACGCGGGCGTAGATTTTTTGGTCGTCGAGCATTTGTTTTGCGGCCATGGCGATTTCGACTTCGGACCCGCTCGCGAAGATCACGACTTTGGTTTTTTTCTCACTGCCTGCCACTTCATAGGCACCCTGTGCGCAAAGGTTTTTGGCGGAATAGGTCAAGCGGGCTGGCTTCAGTTTTTGGCGCGTGAGCACCAATGTTGAAGGAGTCTTTTTGCTCTCGATGGCGATCTGCCAACATTCAACAGCTTCCACAGCATCACACGGGCGCATGACGATGTGGTTGGGGATGACGCGACATGCCGCCAAGTGTTCGACGGGTTGGTGCGTCGGGCCGTCTTCGCCCAAGCCAATTGAATCGTGTGTCATCACGAAAATGGAGCGGATGCCCATGAGCGATGCAAGCCGCATGGATGGGCGGCAATAATCGGTGAAGCAGAAGAAAGTGCCGCCATAGGGGATGACGCCGCCATGCAGCGCCAGGCCGTTCATGGCTGCGGCCATGCCGTGTTCGCGAATGCCGTAGTGCAGGTAAGTGCCGCCATAATTTTCAGCGTTCAGCACTTTCATGTCTTTCGATTTGGTGTTGTTGGAGCCCGTCAAATCTGCCGAGCCGCCGACGGTTTCAGGCACGGCAGCATTGATGATATCCAAAGCATTTTGCGAAGAGTTGCGTGTGGCGATGTGGGGCGGGTTTTTGGCCAGCGCTTTCTTGTAGTCTGAGATGGCGGCGTTGAAACCTGCTGGCAAATCACCAGCAAACAAGCGGCTGAATTCGGATTTGACATCGGACACCGCAAGACGTGACTCCCAGGCTTTGCGCAAACCACCACCGCGCGCACCTGCTTCACGCCAGGCATTGAGAATGTCGGATGGAATTTCAAACGGCGCGTGGGGCCAGTTCAATTCCTTGCGGGCCAGTGCGATTTCGTCAGGTCCCAAGGGTGAGCCGTGGGCCTGGTAAGAGTCTTTCTTGTTGGGCGAGCCTTTTCCGATCAGGGTTTTGGCCGCGATCATCACCGGGCGGTCGGACGACTGAGCCGCCGTTAAAGCCTCCTCGATGGATTTGAAGTCGTGACCATCGCAGCGCAGGGTTTTCCATCCGGCGGATTCAAAACGCATGATCTGATTGGTCGAGTCCGACATTGACACGCGACCGTCGATGGAGATGTTGTTGTCATCCCATATTACAATCAGGTTCTTCAGTTTCATGTGGCCGGCAAGGGCAATGGCTTCCTGGGAAATGCCCTCCATCAAACAACCGTCGCCGGAAATCACATAGGTTTTGTGGTTCATCAGGCTGTCGCCGTATTTGGCGTTCAAGTGGCGCTCTGCAATGGCAAAGCCCACAGCATTGGCAAGGCCCTGACCCAAGGGCCCGGTGGTGGTTTCAATACCATCGGCATGGCCGTATTCCGGGTGGCCTGCGGTTTTCGAGCCCCACTGGCGGAAGTTTTTCAGCTGCTCAATGGTCATGTCCTTATAGCCCGTGAGGTGGAGCAAGCTGTAAAGCAGCATCGAGGCATGACCAGCCGAGAGGATGAAACGGTCACGGTCCGGCCAATGGGGGGCTGACGCGTCGAATTTCAGGAATTTGGTGAACAGCACCGTTGCAACATCGGCAAGTCCCATGGGCGCACCGGGGTGGCCGGAATTTGCCTTTTGTACGGCATCCATCGACAGGGCACGAATGGCGTTGGCCATGGAATTCAGAGTAAGGGCGGTCATTCGGGTCGGCCTTTCATAACACTGGATGGCCGATTGATTAACAGGCGGGCAAGCTTAGTCAATCTATTGCGTTCGGCAATTTATACCGATTTGCTTCCCTCAACAATTAGCCCTATGATGCAACAGATTGGGATGGCAGGACAATTTGCTATTGCATGGCAACGGTCGTATAGGGGCATACATGGCTGAGGCTCGAAAATTTGATGAAGCATTGGTGCGTTTTGAACGTGCCATCGCAAAGGTTGAGCTGGCTGCAACGCAGCGCCGCGAAACCGTTGAACGCTTGGAAAACCTTGAAAAACAAGCGGTTACCTTGCAGGTTGAACGCCAACAACTGGATACGGATTTAGGCCGCGTCAGGGCCAAGGCAGCCGAACTTGTGGATACGTCGAAGAAGGCAGCGGGCAAAATTGATTCTGCCGTTTCGCGGATTCGGGCAGTTCTGTACTCCAACAGCGGGGGTGCGTGATGTCGAATGTTGTCGTCAACATCGCTGGTCGCCCTTACACCATGCAATGCCCGGATGGTGAAGAAGACCATTTGAAGGAACTGGCTAAGCTTTTGGACACGGAAGTGGGTCGCATCCGCCAGAGCGTGGGGGCCATCGGCGACATTCGCCAATTGGTGATGGCGGGTTTGATGGTGGCGGATCGGCTGTCGGAAGCCACCCGCAAAATGGAAACCCTGGAAGCCGACAACCAGACTTTGCGTGAATCCCGCAATGCGGCCCTTGGCCAAATCAAGTCGATGGAAGACAATTTTTCGCGGGCGCTGGATATCGCGGCAGAGAAACTCGAAGAATTGGCGAAGTAATCGCCCTTTCAATCTGAGGGGGGAAGCCTTATGTATTGCAACGGCGATGCTGCGGCTCTTTCGTGTGGAACACCAATTTCCCAGGGCCTATAAACGATTATCTTGGGGGCTGTCCCTGGGCTGGACCGTGGTCCGGCTCACACGGTTCCCACCTACGCAAGTAGGGACCAGGGATCGTTTGTTCCCACGGCTCTCGCGGGTCGCCACCTTTTTTTCGCGCGGGTGAGCCATTGAATTTAAAAGACGTCAAAGCCGAAGCGCGCAAAGCTGCGGCGAAGATCCGCAAAGCTGCCCATGATGAATTGCATGATGAAGCGCCATTGATGTTGGCGTCGCATCGTTTTCCAGTGCTGCCCACACCCACCGCAAAAGTGGTGTCGGCGTTTTTTCCCTACATGAGTGAAATTGACACCAGACCTTTGCTGGGCAAGTTGGCGGGTGAGGGATGGACCACATGTTTGCCAATTGTAATTGCACTCGGTCAACCCTTGATTTTCCGGCGCTGGATGCCGGGGCAACCCACAACACCCGGCACGTGGAATATTCCTCAGCCTACGGACGATGCTGAAGTGGTGGAGCCTGATGTGTTGCTGGTGCCGATGATGGCGTTTGATCAACAGGGATATCGCTTAGGTTATGGTGGCGGGTTTTATGACCGCACGTTGGACATGTTGCGCGCCAAGAAAACCATTACAGCCATAGGTGTCGCTTACTCTGCCCAGGAAGTTGACTCCGTCGCCCATGACAGCCATGACCAAATCCTTGATTATGTCTTGACTGAAAAAGGTTTTCACAAGTGCGGTTGATGTTTCTGGGTGATGTGGTGGGCAAATCCGGTCGTGAGGCGGTTGCTCACCACCTGCCGATGTTGAAAGACCGCCTGAAGCCTGATTTCGTTGTGGTGAATGGTGAAAACGCTGCCCACGGGTTTGGCATCACCGAAGAGATTTTTTTGAAGTTGCGGGAAGTGGGTGCTGATGTTGTCACCCTTGGCAATCATGCGTTTGATCAGCGCGAGGCCCTGGTGTTCATCGCGCGGGAAGAACGCCTGATCCGCCCGATCAATTGGCCCGCGGGCTGCCCCGGTGCCGGGTCCACACTGGTGGAAACGCAAAATGGCCGCCGCGTGTTAGTGATCAATGCCATGGGGCGCGTGATGGTGGAACCTATGCTGGATGATCCGTTTCCGGCAGTCGACAGGGCATTGGAGTCCTGCAAGATGGGCCGTGACTGTGATGCGATCATTCTGGATTTTCATGCTGAGGTGTCGTCTGAGAAAATGGCCATGGGGCATTTCTGCGATGGCCGTGCGAGTCTCGTCGTCGGTACACACACCCATGTTCCGACTGCGGACTTGCATGTCCTGAAAAACGGAACGGCTTATCAAACCGACGGCGGCATGTGTGGTGACTATGACTCCGTTATCGGCATGGACAAGGCTGAACCCTTGCAGCGGTTTTTGCGCAAGCTTCCAGTCGAACGCATGAAGCCATCAGAGGGCGAGGCCACCGTGTGTGGATTGATTGTTGAGACGGATGATATTTCAGGTTTGGCCAAGCGCGTGGCCCCCATTCGGGTGGGTGGTGTGTTGGGGCAAACGGAATTGGAGGGATGGTAAACATGGATCTCGGAATTTCAAAAATCGCACACTGGGCTTTGAAAGTGCCTGACCTTGAAAAGTCCTTGGCGTTTTACTGCGACACGCTTGGCTTCAGGGAGATGATGCGCATTGACCATTGGGAGGGCCCCCGCAAAGGGCAGCTGTTGCTGGTTTATCTGCGCGTGACCGATACGCAATATGTGGAACTGTTTCCCTATGGCCAAGGTGCGCAAGCGCCCGACGAAGATACCACATCCATGCACCATATCTGCTTGCAGGTCGACAGCATCGCTGACACCGTTGCGGCTTTAAAAGCAGGTGGCGTTGAAATTTTCCGCGGTCCTGCCTTGGGCAAGGACGGCAATAATCAATGCTGGATCAAAGACCCTGACGGCAACCGCATCGAGTTCATGCAAATGCTGCCCGGCAACATGCAAGATGCAGCGATTGCTCGTATCAACGCTGACGCCTAAAATCTGGCAAGGGGGTTGCCACTTCGGCACTCATTGCTTCTTTCAAGCGTTTGACCATGCGGGTTCCTCTGGCCAAGCGGGCTTCGGCTTCTTCGGTTTCATGGCGTAAGGTGGCGAGGCTGGCGGCTTCATATTCGGCCGCGGCTTTGCCGGCATTGTCGGCGAGGGTGGCAATGGCTGCGAAAAGTCGGCCTTGCGGTGCGGCTTCTGCCAATGACTTGACCTTTCTTAAGGCTGCAGCCCCCGCTGCTCCAACGGCTTCACCGTCAAAAGAGAAATGTTCTACAACAGGTTTCAACGCCGCTGACATGATACGCAAACTCCACACACAAACACACACTGCCCGCCATGGTGAAGGAACAGGATTAATAGCGGGTTAAGCTGACGGTTGCGTGACACTATCGGGCTTGGCTATATGCCGCCAACCGATTTTCGAGGATATGCAATGGCTGGCCACTCACAATATAAAAACATCATGTTCCGCAAGGGCAAACAGGACAAGATGCGCTCCAAGATATTTTCCAAATTGGCGCGCGAGATCACTGTGGCCGCAAAAGCGGGTGTGCCTGATCCGGACTCAAACGCAAGGTTGAGATTGGCCATTCAAAACGCACGGGCCGAAAACTTGCCGAAAGAAAACATCGAACGCGCCATTAAAAAAGCCTCAGGCAGCGATGCCGACACCTATGACACCGTCCGTTATGAAGGTTATGGCCCTGGCGGCACTGCCGTTATTGTTGAGGCCTTGACCGACAACCGCAACCGCACGGCACCGGTGGTGCGGGCGGCCTTTGCAAAGTATGGTGGTAACATGGGGGAAACGGGTTCGGTATCCTTCATGTTCGCGCGTGTCGGGGAAATTGTTTATCCGCTCGGCAAGATTTCAGCCGATCAAATGATGGACGCTGCGATTGATGCGGGCGCTGATGATGTGACGAGTGAAGAGGTGCATGTGGTGACATGTGCTTTTGAAAGTATCGGTGAGGTTTCGTCGGCACTCGCAGCGAAATTTGGTGAAGCTGAAACCGTCAAGATTGTGTGGAAGCCCAATGTCATGTCGCCGCTGGATTTCGACAAAGCCGAAGCCCTGATGAAGCTCGTCGATGCGCTGGACGAAGATGACGATGTGCAGAATGTCTTTACCAACGCCGATATTCCCGACGAAGTGTTGGAAAAGCTGAGCGGTTGATATGGTGCGCATCATCGGCCTTGATCCAGGCCTTCGCAACACAGGTTGGGGCGTGATTGAGGTTGAAGGATCGCGGCTGATTTATGTTGGCGATGGTGCCGTGCATTCCGATGTTGACGCATCACTGGCGGAACGTCTGTTGCAAATTCATGAACAGGTGCTCCGTGTACTGAAAGAATTTGCGCCGGATGAAGCAGCGATTGAAGAAACCTTCGTCAACACGGACGCACGAGCCACATTGAAGCTGGGGCAGGCGCGGGGTGCGGTGATGTTGGCACCGGCCATCTGTAATATAAGCGTGGCCGAATACGCGCCGAACACCGTCAAAAAATCTGTCGTAGGGGCAGGGCATGCGGATAAAACGCAAGTCAAACACATGGTCAAAATGCTGTTGCCAAAAGCCGTGATGAAGACGGCGGATTCTACTGACGCGCTGGCAATTGCGATCTGCCATGCCCATCATCGGGGGTCACAAAAGCTGAAAGACGTGCTTGCGCGTTCTTGACTTGTTCTAACACTCTCTTTACCAGTGCTGGTATAGGAATGGGCACATGATCGGAAAATTGAAAGGGCGCATCGACTCGACCGGACCCGATTGGGTGATGGTGGATGTGGGGGGCGTGTGTTACTTCGTCTCGTGCTCGTCCAAAACCCTTGGCGCGTTGCCGGGCATTGGTGAAGCGGCTGAGGTTTATACCGACATGCTGGTGTCGCAAGATAATATCCGGCTTGTGGGCTTTGCCACCGTATTGGAAAAGGAATGGTTCAAGCTATTGCAATCAGTACAAGGTGTTGGTGCGCGGGTGGCGCTGGCGATCTTGTCGGTGCTAGGACCAGGCGATTTGGCTTCGGCGATTGCCTTGCAAGACAAGGCGATGATCGGGCGGGCCAATGGAGTGGGCAAGAAACTGGCCGAACGCATTGTGCTGGAATTGAAAGACAAAGCACCAGCCTACACGGCAGTGGACATTGGATTGAGTTCGATTGCGGCGGAATTGGCGGCACCGAGAACTACGGCTGTTACGGATGCAGTGTCAGCGCTGGTCAATCTGGGGTACGGCCAGTCACAAGCGGCATTGGCCGTTTCAGCGGCACTGCGCAAAGCCGGAGATGATCAGCCTACGGAGAAATTGATCCGTTCCGCTTTGAAAGAGTTGGCGCTGGGATGAGTGTAATTCGAAATTCAATTGGTTTGTTATCGGTCATCTTTGTTTGCTGTTTGGTGGGGCCTGCGATTTGGGCGATTGCAAAATACACACTTTACGTGATGGAGTGTTATTTCACCTCCAAACCTTGTCTCGATTCTAGAATGTTGCTTCTTACGGGCGCAATCAATGGGTACACTGTTGGCTTTATAGCGGCTGTGCTCTTAGGTCTCTTGATGGAAGGCTGGCGCTATTGGTATGGCCAAACATTTTTTCTCGTGCCGCTTGCTGCAAGTTTGATTTTCGGTGCACTCATAAATTTGGCAATTATACCGGACCTTTCGCTTAACCGGCCTGCAAAGGCATTGAATGATTGGCCAGCTGACCTGCTGTCACTGGGATTATCAGCTGTTGTTTGTTGGGCTTTGTGTGCAAGGTTTTTGGGTATCAACAGAGCAAAAGTCTCATGACCCGCACAATTCTTGGCCATGAGCTGAAACCAGAAGATGCGCTTGACACGCATTTGCGTCCGCAGCGGCTTGATGAGTTTGTTGGGCAGACGAAGCAGAAAGCAAATCTCAAGGTTTTTATTGAAGCGGCAAAGTCTCGGGCTGAACCTTTGGACCATGTGTTGTTTGCAGGCCCACCCGGCTTGGGCAAGACCACGCTGGCGCAAATTATGGCGCGAGAGATGGGGGTGAATTTTCGCTCGACGTCCGGCCCGGTGATTGCCAAAGCGGGGGACTTGGCGGCGTTGCTTACTAACCTGGAAGACCGTGATGTGTTGTTCATCGACGAAATTCACAGGCTCAACCCCGCAGTCGAAGAAATTCTCTATCCCGCGATGGAAGATTTTCAGCTGGATTTGATTATCGGCGAAGGTCCGGCAGCGCGCAGTGTGAAAATAGATCTCGCCAAATTTACGCTGGTTGGTGCCACCACGCGCACCGGGCTGTTGACCACGCCGCTGCGCGACCGTTTTGGCATTCCTGTCCGCCTCGACTTTTATTCGCATGAAGAGCTGCTTGACATCGTGAAACGCGGGGCTCGAATTTTGCAGCTGTCCGTAACCGAAGATGGTGCACGCGAAATTGCCAAGCGCAGCCGCGGCACACCACGCATTGCGGGGCGGCTGCTACGGCGTGTGCGGGATTTTGCTTCGGTGGATGGTGAACGCCACGTTGATGCGCACTCGGCTGACAAAGCGTTACGCATGTTGGATGTGGATGAAGCGGGGCTTGATGCGCTGGATCATCGCTACCTCAAAACCATCGCGCTGAATTTTGGTGGTGGGCCAGTTGGTATTGATACCATCGCAGCGTCGCTGTCAGAAGGACGCGATGCGCTTGAAGACGTGGTTGAACCCTATTTGCTGCAACTCGGGTTTTTGAACCGCACGCCGCGCGGGCGCTTGCTGACGCATCACGCGTTCAAGCATTTGGGGTTGGCCGTGCCCAATCGCGCAGAGATTATGCAAGGGGTTTTGCCGTTGGCGGAAGAAACATGAACCCTCGCCACGTCATTCCAAACGCGAAGCGATTTGGAACCCCGCTGAAGCATCGCAAGCGGGGTTCCAAATCACTCGTTTCGCTCCGCTACACTCCTGTTTGGAATGACGGGTGCTTTTCATGCTAACTGGCACCATCACCAACGGCATTCACCGCCTGAACTTGCGCGTCTATTACGAAGACACGGATTTTTCCGGATACGTCTACCATTCCAACTATCTCAAGTTCTGTGAGCGGGCGCGATCCGACTTTCTCCGCGTGTTGGGAATCGATCAAAACACCATGTTTGCTGAGGGCGGCGCTTTTGTTGTCCGCCGTATGAATTGTGAGTTTCTGCAGCCCGCCAAATTCGATGAGGTTTTGACTGTCGAAAGCACACCGGGCAACTCCAAGGGTGCACGTTTCGAAATCAAACAACGCGTACTGCGCTGCGACGATGTATTGTTTACGGCGCACGTTACGGCTGTTCTGATTGATGGCCGCGGGCGACCCAAACGGTTGACGGCGGAGTTGTTGGCGGCATTCTCCAAAGCCCGTTCCTAACCACTTGTTAACCATAAGCGATTCATTGGTTGATGCACGTTCGGAGGGTCCCCGCCGGGCGCTGGTGCGATTCGTTGAACCACGATCAACTGCCCCAGAATCGGCACATTTTCGGTGTTTGAGGCCTAGCGCTTGACGGCGTCACCTCAGGCAGCGCTTTGCGAAACGGGGGGACAGTTTCGCCGCACATGGGGACCAGAGACGCATAATGGAACAAATCACTGAAGCGCCAGCGGTGGCACAGGCGGCAAATCTATCGCTGTGGCATCTTGTCATGCAGGCGTCATGGCCGGTGTTTCTGGTGATGCTGGGTTTGGCCATCGCATCCGTGTGGTGCTGGGCCATTATCCTGGAAAAATGGTTTGCCATTCGTCGCATGAACGCCGCCAATGATAAATTCGAAAGCGCATTCTGGTCGGGCCAGTCACTCGATGATCTCTATCATGGTGCCCGTGCGCGTGAGCCGCTCGGCATGGCGTCGGTGTTTATTTCAGCGATGGAAGAATGGAAGCGCAGCCAGGGTGCTGCCATGCGTGCAGGATTTGCCGGTGTGATGAAGCGTATTGAAAAAGTCATGGACGTGCAAATCCAGAAAGAAATGGGCGGGCTTGAAGCACGACTGTTGTTCCTCGCCACTATTGGTTCAGCTGCGCCTTTCATCGGCCTGTTCGGAACGGTTTACGGCATCATGGTGTCGTTCCAGGGTATTGCCACATCCGGCAACACCAGTCTGGCCGTTGTGGCACCGGGCATTGCCGAAGCCCTGTTCGCCACGGCGATTGGTTTGGTGGCTGCTATTCCCGCCACGATTTTTTACAATATGTATGCGTCTGACGCATCGAAAGTTGCCACACGGCTTGAAAACTTTGCTGACGAGTTTTCGGCGATTATTTCGCGCCAGCTTGACGAAAGGGCCTGATCACAATGGGTGCTTCAGTTGGTTCAGCGGGCGGTGGCGGCAGCAGCAGACGCGGCCGGCGTTCAGCCCGCAAAGGCTTGAATGCTGAAATCAACGTGACGCCCTTGGTTGACGTTATGTTGGTGTTGCTCATTGTGTTCATGGTGGCGGCTCCCTTGATGACGGTAAGTGTTCCTGTGGATTTGCCAAAGGCCAGCGCCGCACCAACGCCCAATCCGGTGGAGCCAACCTTCATCACCGTGCAGGCTGACCGGACTTTGTTTCTGGGTGAAGAGAAAATGCCATTCGAACAATTGCTCACGCAGCTTGAAGCCAAGTCCAAAGAGGGCAAGGAAGAACGCTTGATGGTGAGGGCCGATGCAGCCTTGAATTATGGTCAAGTGATGGAAGTGCTGGGCATGCTCAATGGGGCAGGATACACCAAAGTGGGCCTTGCCACATTGCCGCTCGAAAAGCCTGCCAACTAGTTGTCAGATGAAGAAAAGCTTTCTCGGTTCGGTCTCCTTACACGCGCTGATTTTACTGGCAGCCTTGTTCGGCGTGCAGACAGCACAGCCGTTCGAGATCAAACCTGTTGAAGCCATCCAGGTTGATATTTCAAAAATCACCGACTCGACCAAGGTGAAGGCGCAAACCAAGTCTGAGGAAAAGCCGGTTGAAAAGCCCAAGGCCAAAGCTTCGCCGTCGGTTGAGAAAGTAAAGCCCCAGGAAAAGGTCACGGAAGAAAAGAAGGTCGCAGCCAAGGAGCCGACAAAGGTTGAGCCGCCGCCAAAGGTGGAAGAGAAAAAGGTTGAAGAGAAAAAAGTCGAGGACACGCCTATCAATCCCGATCCTTTGAAGCAAATGCTTGAGGCTGAGGAGGCTGAGTTGAAACTCGCCGAAGAACAGAAAAAGAAAGAAGAAGCGAAAAAGAAAAAAGTTGAAGAAGAAAAGCTGAAAAAGGAAAAAGCCGAAGCCAAAGCCAAGGCTGATGCGAAGAAAAAACTTGACGCTGAGAAGAAAGCCAAAAAGTTGGATGTGGCCCAGCTGGAAGAATTGCTGAAC
>JANOPL010000112.1:0-18667 GCA_031421835.1 Hyphomicrobiales bacterium
GATTTGTAATCAAACGATGCGCACAACAAAATCCATCCACATCATCAACTGCCACGCCGAAGGCGAGGTGGGTGATGTGATTGTCGGTGGGGTGGCACCCCCGCCTGGCGACACGATATGGGAACAGTCCCGCTTCATTGCGCGCGATCAAAAACTGCGGAACTTTGTTCTGAACGAGCCACGCGGTGGTGTGTTCCGTCATGTCAATCTTTTGGTTCCTGCAAAAAATCCAAAAGCCCAAATGGGCTTCATCATCATGGAGCCGGAAGACACGCCGCCGATGTCAGGCTCCAACTGCATTTGCGTGGCAACTGTGTTGCTCGACACAGGCATCATCCCGATGCAAGAGCCGGTAACACATCTCACTTTGGAAGCACCCGCTGGCCTGATCGACATCATGGCCCGGTGCAAGGACGGCAAAGCCGAAAGCATTACCCTCACAAACGTGCCTGCCTTTGCGCAACACTTGAATGTTGAATTGGATGTGCCAGGGCACGGCAAAATCAACGTCGACACGGCGTTCGGAGGTGACAGCTTCGTGATGGCGGATGCAGCGGATTTTGGTATGGAGATCACGCCACACAACGCCCATATCATCGCCGAACTCGGCCGAAAAATCGTCAAAGCCGCAAACCAACAATTGCCCTTTCACCATCCGGCACTGCCGGACTGGAAACACTATTCTTTCTGTTTCATGCGTGAGCCACTTGAACGCATTGATGATGTTTTGACCTCCCGCAACGCCTGTGTCGTCAATCCCGGAAAGCTCGACCGCTCGCCTACAGGAACGGGTTGTTCAGCCCTCATGGCGGTGCTCCATGCAAAAGGTTTGATGCAAACCGGCGACACTTACGTTGGCCGCAGCGTCATTGACTCAAGATTCTTGGGCCGCATCGCAGGTGAAACCACTGTCGGCAATCACAAGGCGATTATCCCGCACATCACAGGCCGCGCCTGGATCAGCGGACAAACCACGCTGATGCTCGACCCCGATGATCCGTACCCTGACGGTTATAAAGTCAGCGACACTTGGCCAAACACTTAAAGCTGGGCGCGCAGCAAAGCCAGAAACTGCTGCACATGTTCTTCCGGCGTGGCAAAGGACAAGACAAAGCGGCAATGCACTTCGTCGTCAGCCAAGCCATCCATGGGCCATTCATAAAAATACGCACCCTTGGCTTGTACAGCATCAAAAATTGACCGCGGCATGATCGCAAAAACCTCGTTCGCCTGCACCGGATTGCTAAGCCGCACCCGATTTGAGTGTTGCAAGCCCTCGGCCAACACCTGCGCTAAGGCATTGGCTCGTTTCGCATTCGGCAGCCACACATCGTCTTCCAAATATGCCAGCATTTGAGCCGACAAATATCGTCCCTTCGAAACCAATTGTGCAGCGCGCTTGCGCCGATACAAAAAAACGTCCGCAAGTGCGGTATCAAAAAACACCACCGACTCCAGCATCATGCCGCCATTCTTTGTGCCACCAAACGACAATACATCAACACCTGCTTTCCACGTCATCTCCGCAGGCGTGCACCCCAGCGACACCAGCGCATTGGCAAAGCGTGCACCATCCATATGAACTTTCATGCCATGACCATGGGCGAGCGACGACAGCGCCTTGATCTCATCGCATGAATATACCGTGCCCAACTCAGTTGCCTGCGTGATCGAAAGTGCCGAAGGCTTTGCACCGTGTTCGCCATGCAGGAATTGCCCGATCTTGTTTTTAAGCGCCTTGGGCTGCAACTTGTTGCCTTCACCAGCGAGTGTAATCAACTTGGCACCACCCGTGATCAATTCCGGCGCATTGCACTCATCGGTGTTGATGTGACTGTCGACATGACAAAAAATGCCACCGTAAGATGGGCACATGGAAGACAAGGCCAATGAGTTGGCCCCGGTGCCATTGACCACCAGAAACGATTGTACGTCCGTTTCAAAAACCAGCGACAACCGCTCATCGACGCGTTTTGAATCGGCGTCATGACAGTAGGACACGTCCGTCAGCCGTGCATTCGCATCCACCATGGCCTGCAGGATGCGAGGGTCCACGCCATAAACATTGTCAGAAGCAAAATTCACGAAACCTTATCTCCCTGTTCAAAATACAACACACCAAGTCCACAAAAAACAATCAAGGCGATGCCCACCATGGCCAACCCATTGGGAACCTCGCCAAACACCAGCGCACCTGCCGCAACTGCGATCAATGTAAACGAATAATAAAACGGTGCGACAATGCGGGCCGAGGCATATCGAAACGACATGTAAACAAAAAAGTGCCCGAGCATCACGAAAAATCCGGCCCCCGCTGCATAGGCCCATGTGATGGCTTGCACGGGCTGCCAACCCTCAAACAGTTGGTTGTTGAGGAAAGACGCCAGCAGCACCGCAACAATCACATTGAACGTCACAACAAGTCCGGGCACGTCATCTGAAGCTTTTCGGGTCAGCAAATCCCGCGCTGCGGATGCAAAAGCTGTAACGAAGCCCAGCAAAGCATAAGGCGAAGCTGCGTCACCTCCCGGTTGTGCCACAAGAATAGCCCCCAAAAGCCCAACGCCAATCAACAGCCAGCGTACCAATCCTACGTTCTCGCCCCAGATCAAGCTGGCACCCGCCAAGACAAGCAGCGGCGCCACCTGATAGATGGCCGTGACAGTGGCAAGCGGCACATTGGCCAAAGCCAGAATGAAACAGGTCACCGCCACCACCTCGGCAAGCGACCGCATGATTGTCCAGAATCCGAAGGCTTTGGGCAAATGCTTGAGCTGCCCCATGACGGCCAACAAACCGAAGCACCAAACCGTGGCGGTCACCCCGCGCAACACCAGCGATTGCAAGGGCGGCACGTCGAGCAGCATCATTTTCAGAAAGCTGTCACAACTGACAAAGGTAATACCCGCAAGCACCATATAAATGATGCCACGGAGATTTGAGGAAATGGTCATCGGGCCGCCACGATCAAAACGTTTCAACCGTCTTAGCGGCGACCAACTGCTTTGACCAGAACCCGTGAGGTCTTTACTCGGCAGGCCAAGGCTGCAGCCCTTTGTCGCCCGCTTCAGCCATCGGCGCAGGCCGAACCAGCGTCAACCCCAGGAAAATGAGCATCACCGCCAACATCAAACCCCAGGACACACTTTCACCCAGGATAACAACACCCCAGCCAACCCCACACAGCGCATTGAAATAAGAAACCTGCCCCGCATAAACCGCACCCGCAATTCTGATCAAAACAAAGTAGGCCAGATTCGCAAAAACAGTTGCCAGCATGATCAGAACTGCCATCCACTCGGTTTGCCGGGGCGGAAAATTGACCGGCATAAAATCATCAGTCACATAAGCTGCCAAAAGCAACAGCGGCACGGAACACAACATCACCAAAGCGACAGCCATCAGCAGGTCAATCGCGGCTGGTCGACGTGCAGCCATGTAAATGCTCTCCGCCGCATAGGACAGTGGGATCAACAAACCCACCACCAGCATCAAAAATGTAAACTGCCCATTTCCAAATTGGCCAACTGCAAACAAGCAGGCCATGCCCAAAAGTCCGATGATCAGTCCGCCGCAGCGAAGCAGGGACGCACGCTCCAGACCCAATGCGGCGGCAGCTGCAAAAATGAACAGCCCTTCCAGCACCGTGAAAATTGAAACCACGGCAGCGTCCATTTGGTTCGACAGCCAGTAGATCATCACCTGATTGAAAAGCGAATGCAGGATGGCCCAAATAAAGAAGAACTTGAGATCACGCCGGGACGGCCAGCACAAAACACCGCGACACCAGCACAACACCAAGCAGGTGAAAGCGCCAATGCTGTTGACCACCAAGGATAAGCCAACAGGATGAGCATGCACATGCCCTGCCACCTTCGACAACATGGGCATGGCTCCCCAAAGCAACCCACAAGCGAACAGCAGTGCCACCGCCTGCAAGGCGTGCCAATTCAACCGACCAGAGTACATGATGAAACGACCTCGAATTATCCGGTGCGTTTCTTTTGAACGGATGGCATTACCGTCATGCGACTTCTGCGCGACGATGACTTGTCAATGGTTCCCGCTTCAGGCTTTGGGAGCTCAACAATCAACGCACCTTCAGACTGTTTTTTGTTTGCATGAGTTACAGTCGCAAAATCATGCGTCAGAACTTGCTGTAAAAACTGGTCCAGCAGTGCATCATAAACCAGGCGGGAATGCACACCGCGATGTTCAGAATAACCTTTCATGGCCGCACCATTTCCTTCGATGTATGTCGGCCCCCACTTCGTCTTATAAAACGCGCACGCAACTCACATCACTCAGATGGGTGAGACAGCTGGTTTATTTCAGTGGTGGCAACAGTGTATTGATCACGCCACTCAATGCTGTCTGGTCGGGTGATCCCGTTTTGGCAAAACAGTGTTTGAGATGGGTGCGCACAGTATGAACGGAAACACCGAGCGCTTGCATAATGCGTTGTGGTCCATCGCCCTTCGCCACCAACAATGCCACACGCGCTTCCGATGCCGTAAGATCAAACAGTGAGCGCAGCGTATCAATTGCCATCGGCGGGTGTTCGCCACGTCGCGTCACAAACACCGCGCAGTGCCCCGCAGCCAAATCTCCCCGCACATCATGACCTGAAAGCGGCAAGACATAAGCTGCAGCGCGATCGCCAGTGGAACTCATGAGTGGAACACCAATTCCAACAGTGCCCAAAGCCATATCACCTTTTAATGCGGTCTCAACGGCGTGTTCAAACCCTGTCGCTTGCCCAACGTCACGACGTGACTGCAAACTCCCGCTCACACATTTTAGATATTCACCCTCTGACAACATCTGATCACCTGCTGCATTGGTGAACACCAACCGTTGACTGTTGCCGACGATGAAGACGGCAACCGAAAGCTTATCGAGCACGTGCCGAAACAGCCTCTGCGTCTGAAGGCCCGCTTGTGTCAGATCATTGATCAGAACCGCACGCCTGATGTGCGGACTGAGACTCTCAGCCAACTTTTTTTCGTGCACTCTGATAGGCGCACGATTGGCCTTGGTGTAAGCGCCGAGAATACCCTGCTGCATATCACGGCACAGATACTTGATGTTCAGTGTGTCGCGCAGCTTCTGTGGTTCAACCCAAAGCTTGTAAAATTCCGTTTGCCTGAAGGTGTTTTCCGGCATCGATCCCAATTGTGTCCAAGCGACGTCTGTATCCAGTGCGTGAAGTGTGTTTTGCTTCGGATCGGACAAGGTCATTTCATGCAGCGTGTCGAGCCAGCGCTCATCCCAGGGGCTGTTGCGGCGATGCCATTTTGCCTGTCTTTGGTGGGGTTCTGCCTTGTCGATGAGACCCACAACAACAAACGCCGCATCAAGCGCATCCCGCACCTCGCAGCACACGTGCGGCCACAAGTCCGGGTTGGCGGCACAGTCGTAAATCGAACTGACAAGTGTATCGTAATTCGGGCTCATGGAGCCGTGTTATCGGGTTCTCGACGCCCATACTGTAATGTGGTTCACACTTCCACGATGGGCGGCAACACCGAATGAATGAGCGCACTCAGTGAGGTTTGGTCAGCCGTATCTGTCTTGGCATAAGCGTGCTTCAAATGGCTTCTGATCGTATTGACCGACACATCCAGTGTCGTTGCAATTGATACGGGCTTTTCACCCTTGGCCAGAAGTGCCGCAACCCGCGCCTCAGACACAGTCAGATCAAACAGCGTGCGCAAAATTTCAATCACCAAAGGCTGCTGTTCGCTCCGGTTTGCAACAAAAACAGCACAATGTCCCGGTCCCATCTCTCCACGCAGATCATGACCGGCAATCGGCAACACATAAGCTGCAGCCCTCGATCCGTTCGTACCGATCAGCGGCACGCCGATGCCGGAAATCCCCACAGCAGCATCACCCTTCAAGGCCCGATCAATCGCGTCATCCAGCGCTGACTCGGCACCCGCCGTTCGTTTGGCTTGCAGGGTCTGATTATTCAATCCCAGCAGAATATCATCGCGCAGCATGGCATCACCCCTGGCATTGGTGAATTTGACCCGCCGCCCCAGGCCAACCACGAACACCGCCACCGAAAGCGTATCCAGCACTTTGCGATAGAGCATAGTTGCCATATTGCCTTTATCGACGATGTCATTGATCATCATTGCACGACGAACGTGGGGCGTGAGGTTTCCCGTTAATCTGGCCTCAACATCGCCGTAAGGTTGTCGCGTTTGGGAACACGGGATAGACAACATGCCCATCATTGTGGGGCGGCGAATGTAGGGGGTATTAATCGTGTCCCTCAGGTTCATCGGCTGGATCAACGATTTGTAAAAATCCGAAGTCTGGAATTCCGCTTCCGGGGTCCGGCTGAGCTGGGTCCACGATTCGTCGACATCAGTATTTTGCAAACCACCTCCGCCTGGTATCAACATCAACGCACGTTCGAGTTTCAGCAGCCATTCCTCGTCCCAGACACTGTTGTGTCGTTTGAAAAACGGCTGTTGACCTTGCGACATTTCAGACAAATCAACAAACCCGACTAGGGCATAAGCACCCCCGACCGCATCTCGAATTAACGCCAAGGCATCCGGCCACAACTCTGGATTTGCAGCACAATCATAGATTGAGCCGACGAGCTTTTCGTAATCGACCATGAATTCCCCTGATCTTGAACCGCCCCAGATCAACTTAGCATTGAAAAGTCAAAAAGCCTCATTCAAATGAATGAGATGTCATTTATTTGGATGAAGAACCCTGTCAGAAGTCTTGGATATCGCGCAATAAAATTTCGAATTTTAGTCATTTTTAATTGTTAACTTGCGCCAATCCTCACTTCCTGCTTTGAGAAAGGACAGTGACATTGACCTATATGCCGATTCCCAGAGTCGGCTATTTGCGTCGAGGAGGAAGCCAAATGAACAAGCCCGTCCACGCCCACATCTTCCGCGCCGAAGGCACGCCGGAGGCCCATGGTCTTTACAACCCGCGCAACGAACACGACGCCTGTGGCATTGGCCTGCTCGCCAACATCAACAACATCAAAAGCCACCGTGTGGTCAAGGATGCGTTGAGCATATTGAAGAACCTCGAACACCGCGGTGCCGTGGGCGCTGACCCGAAAGCGGGCGACGGTGCTGGCATCATGATTCAAATTCCACACGAGTTGTTTGCCGAAGAGGCCAAGCGCTCGGGCTTCGACCTGCCAGCTGCTGGCCAATATGGTGTGGGCTATTTGTTTATGCCCAGAGAAACGGTCTACCGCCAGGACATCGAACGCATCTGGTGGGAAACCGCGCGGGAAGAAGGCCTGAAAGTTCTGGGCTGGCGCGATGTGCCGGTGGACAAGTCAGTTCTTGGCTATTCGGTGAAAGCCACCGAACCTGTTCACCGCCAGGTCTTCATCGGCAAGGGCCCAACCATCCGCTCTGAATCACATCTGGAGCGGAAGCTCTTCGTCTGCCGCAAAGTGGTGTCGAATCGCATTATCGAAGTGCTGGGGGCCAAAGCCCGCACCTATTATCCCGTATCAGTCTCATCGCGCACCATCGTTTATAAGGGGTTGGTCCTTGGTGCCGAGCTTGATCATTATTATTTGGACTTGAAAGACGAACGCGTCACTTCTGCGTTGGCATTGGTGCACCAACGCTTCTCTACCAACACCTTCCCGTCATGGCCGCTGGCGCATCCCTATCGCTTTGTCTGCCACAACGGTGAAATCAACACGGTGCGCGGCAACTTCAACTGGATGGCCGCGCGCCAAGCCAACATGAAGTCGGAAGTGTTGGGCGAAGACCTGTCGAAGCTCTGGCCCATTTCCTACGAAGGCCAATCCGACACGGCTGTTTTTGACAACGCACTCGAGCTCCTCACTATGGGCGGCTATTCCCTGCCCCATGCCATGATGATGATGATCCCTGAAGCTTGGGCCGGAAACCCGCTGATGGATGAAGATCGCCGCGCGTTTTACGAACACCACGCCGCCATGATGGAACCTTGGGACGGCCCCGCCGCCATGGTCTTCACCGATGGCAAGGTCATCGGCGCAACACTGGATCGAAATGGCCTGCGCCCCGCCCGCTATCTCACTACTGATGATGGCTTTGTGTTGCTCGCCTCGGAAATGGGTTGCTTACCCATCGATGATGCCAACGTCACCCACAAGTGGCGCTTGCAACCCGGTAAAATGCTGCTCATTGATCTCGAACAGAAGCGCATCATCTCTGACGATGAATTGAAGAAGCATCTCTCCACACTTCATCCGTACAAGGATTGGTTGAAGAAGACGCAAGTTGTGTTGCGCGATATGCCAAAGGCAAAAACCACGCGCCCGAAGCCTGCAACACAGTTGTTGGATCGCCAGCAGGCGTTCGGCTACACGCAGGAAGACTTGAAAATCCTGATGGAGCCTATGGCCTCCACCGGCCAGGAAGCCATCGGCTCCATGGGCAACGACGCACCCGTGTCGGCCCTGTCTGATCGTGCAAAGCTGCTCGACACGTATTTCAAGCAAAACTTTGCGCAAGTGACAAACCCGCCGATTGACCCCATCCGCGAAGAGCTGGTGATGTCGCTTGTCAGCTTCATCGGCCCACGTCCAAACCTGCTCGATCTCAAGGGCACCTCGAAGCATATGCGCCTCGAAGTTTCGCAGCCGATTTTGACCAACGAAGAGTTGGAGCGCATCCGCAACATCGGTGAGGTGCGCGAAAACCCGTTCCGCACCGTCACCATCGACGTGACCTATGACGTCGCCAACGGCGCTGACTATATGGAAGCCGCCCTCGACGCTGTGGGGGCTCAGGCCGAACGCGCCGTGAAGGATGGTTACAACATCATCATCCTTTCGGACCGTGCCGTATCAGCCGAACGTGTGGCCATTCCATCCTTGTTGGCCACATCAGCAACGCATCACCACCTGATCCGCAAGGGCCTCCGGACGTCCGTCGGTCTCGTCGTTGAGTCAGGTGAACCCCGAGAAGTGCATCAATTCGCAACGCTTGCGGGCTATGGCGCTGAGGCCATCAACCCTTATCTCGCCTTTGAAACCTTGGAAGCGATGCTGCCAACCCTCGATGAAAAAGTCTCGGCTTATGAAGCCGTGAAGCGTTTTATCAAGGCGGTGGACAAGGGTCTGCTCAAGGTCATGTCGAAAATGGGCATTTCAACCTATCAATCCTATTGCGGCGCGCAGATTTTTGACGCCATTGGTCTGTCATCAGAATTCGTGAAGAAATATTTCACCGGCACCGCCACAACCGTTGAAGGTGTGGGCCTCGCCGAAGTCGCTGAAGAAGCTTTCCAACGCCATGCCGACGCATTCGGTTTGAATCCTGTCCTTTCAACACAGCTTGAAGTGGGTGGCGATTATGCCCAGCGCATTCGCGGTGAAGCCCATGTCTGGAACGCTGAAACGGTTTCCACCTTGCAACATGCTGTGCGCGGCAACTCACAAGACAAATACAAGGAATACGCCCGCCTCATCAACGAGCAGAACGAAAAGCTGAAGACGTTACGCGGTCTCTTCCGCATCAAATCGGCTGAAGAAATGGGCCGCACGCCTGTGGCCATTGAAGACGTGGAATCAGCGAAGGACATCGTCCGTCGTTTCGCCACAGGCGCCATGTCCTATGGTTCCATTTCGCGCGAAGCCCACACCACTCTGGCCATCGCCATGAACCGCATTGGCGGCAAGTCCAACACCGGTGAAGGCGGCGAAGAAGCTGATCGTTATGTCCCCATGGCCAACGGCGATTCCATGCGTTCCGCCATCAAACAAGTCGCATCAGGGCGCTTCGGTGTCACGGCAGAATATCTCGTCAACTCCGACATGATGCAAATTAAAATGGCGCAAGGGGCAAAGCCCGGTGAAGGCGGCCAATTGCCCGGCCACAAGGTCGATGCAACAATCGCCAAGGTGCGCCACTCCACACCAGGTGTGGGTTTGATTTCGCCACCACCACATCACGATATTTATTCGATCGAAGATTTGGCCCAGCTGATCTACGATTTGAAAAACGTCAACCCCGTGGCACAAGTCTCGGTCAAGTTGGTATCGGAAGTCGGCGTTGGCACAGTTGCGGCTGGCGTATCAAAAGCCCATGCCGATCACGTCACCATTTCAGGTTACGAAGGCGGCACCGGCGCATCGCCTTTGACCTCCATCAAGCACGCAGGCTCACCTTGGGAAATTGGCCTTGCTGAAACCCAGCAAACGCTCGTGACAAACGATCTCCGCGGCCGCATTGCCGTGCAGGCCGACGGCGGCATTCGCACCGGTCGCGATGTATTGATTGCGGCACTGTTGGGCGCTGATGAAATTGGTTTTGCCACCGCACCTCTGATTGCCGCTGGCTGCATCATGATGCGGAAGTGCCACTTGAACACCTGCCCGGTCGGTGTTGCCACACAAGACCCTGAACTCAGAAAGCGTTTCAAGGGCCAGCCCGAACACGTGATCAACTTCTTCTTCTTCGTCGCTGAAGAATTGCGCGGGCTCATGGCATCCATGGGGGTCAAAAACTTCACCGACTTGACGGGTGCCACCGAATGGCTCGACACCAAGAAAGCAATCACCCATTGGAAAGCCAAGGGGCTCGACTTCTCGAAACTGTTTGCAAAGCCAGACGTTGTGGAAGGCGTGGCCACCAAGCACGTCACCACTCAAGATCACGGCCTTGAGAAAATCCTCGACCGCAAGCTGATCGCTGATGCCATGCCTGCCCTCGAAAGCGGCAAAGCCGTCGTCATCGAAACCACCATCCGCAACTCTGATCGTACCGCTGGGGCCATGCTCTCCGGCGCTGTAGCGATGCGTTACGGCCATAAGGGCCTGCCTGAGGACACTATCCACGTGAAGCTTGTCGGCTCATCCGGCCAAAGCTTTGGCGCATGGGCCGCGCAAGGCGTGACACTCGAACTCACAGGCGAGGGCAACGACTATGTGGGCAAGGGCCTGTCCGGCGGCAAGATCATCATCAAGCCAAAAGCCAAAATCTGCTTCAAGCCTGAAGAGTCGATCATCATCGGCAACACCGTGCTTTACGGTGCCATAACCGGCGAAGCTTATTTCCGCGGCGTTGCAGGCGAACGTTTCGCCGTGCGGAACTCCGGTGCCGTCGCTGTTGTCGAAGGTGTGGGCGATCACGGCTGCGAATATATGACGGGCGGCTGCGTGCTCGTCATCGGCAACACGGGTCGCAACTTCGCCGCTGGCATGTCCGGCGGTGTGGCCTATGTGCTCGACGAAGACAAGACTTTCGAAAAGCGCTGCAACCTGTCGATGGTTGATTTACAACCCGTGCCCGAGGAAGAAGAACTCCTCGAAAAGCACCAGCACCATGGCGGCGATTTGGAACACCATGGCCTGGTCGACATCACCTCCGGCATGGACAAGCATGATGCAACCCGCATTCACGAATTGCTGGCCCGTCATGTGAAGTACACCGACTCATCAAAAGCCAAAACCATCCTCGCCAACTGGGCCCATTATCTGCCGCTGTTCGTAAAGGTCATGCCGGTCGAATATGCCCGCGCTCTTGCGGAGCTGGAAAAGGCACAAGAAACCTCAAACGGCCTCACGGTCGGCGTAAAGCGGAGCGCATAACCGGATGCACACTTACGCAACAACAAACGGGTTACAAATCGTAACTCCGCCAATGCGTTGGCCGTGGTTAAGGTCTTCAGTGTATAGCGTTGTACATTTTGCTTGTTCAGCTGCCGCAATGAGCAGTGCATCATATATGCGAATGTTGGTTGCCTCTGCAATATCCAGTGCACGTTCGTGTGTCTCGAGAGTGATTGCTTCAACGCGCGTTGCGTTACTTTCGAGATATTCTAGGAAAGACCTAACTCTAGCCCATGGTGCTTTCAGCTTGCGCCGCATGACTTCAACTGACTCATTGAATATTTGCGCGCTCAAGCAACATCCATTACAAATCAACTCGTCTGCAATGTTTGCTTTCCGTTCGTCTGCATCTACAGCGTACAACACAGTGTTGGTGTCGAGAAAATATCTCTCAGCCTTCATTGAGCTCATCCCTATTCAAATTAAAGCCAACAGGACGAAGACCGCGCATTTGTTTCACACGCAAACGAAGCTCTTCCCGCCCAAGCTTCTTTCGAATGGTGAACCCGTCCAATCCTACCGTGGCACGCACGTCAACTTCATCTCCCTCGACGACATTAAGTTGCGTTGCCAAATCGTTGGTCAACCTGATAGCCAAGCTATTTCCCCATTTCGAAACTTTCATCACAAACTCCTCGGATATACAGTTATCATAAATGTATATCATAAAACAGCACAGGTGTAAACATGGGTAAGATCACGGGCTTTCTCGAAATCGACCGTCAGGACCGGAAATACAAGCCGGCAGCTGACCGCATTCAGCATTATGACGAGTTCGTCATTCCCTTGGGCGACGAAGGCACGAAAAAGCAGGCGGCGCGTTGCATGGATTGCGGCATTCCCTATTGTCACAATGGCTGCCCGGTGAACAATCAGATCCCCGATTGGAACGATCTCGTCTATAACAACCGTTGGGAAGAAGCCGCGCGCAACTTGCACTCCACCAACAACTTCCCGGAATTCACGGGCCGCGTTTGCCCGGCCCCTTGCGAAGCGTCCTGCACGCTGAATTTGGAAGATGTGCCAGTCACCATCAAATCCATCGAATGCGCCATTGTCGACAAGGCGTGGGAAAATGGTTGGGTCAAGCCCATCATCGCGTCTGAAAAAACCGGCAAGAAAGTCGCCGTCATCGGCGGGGGTCCATCGGGTCTTGCGGCCGCACAACAATTGGCCCGCGCGGGACATAACGTGCACCTCTTTGAAAAGAACGCCAAAGTCGGTGGCCTGATGCGCTATGGCATTCCTGATTTCAAAATGGAAAAGCATTTGATTGACCGCCGCGTCACGCAAATGGAAGCTGAAGGTGTGACCTTCCATTACGGCGCACACATCGGCGTGACGCAGGATGCCAAGCAGCTTACCGATTCATTTGATGCCGTGTTGATGTGCGCGGGTTCCGAAAAAGGCCGCGACCTGCCAATTCCCGGGCGTGATCTTGAAGGCGTGCATTTCGCCATGGAATTCCTGCCGCAACAGAACCGCCGCGTTTCGAAAGAGTCTCCGCAAGACAACCACCCCATTCTCGCCAATGGCAAGCACGTCGTTGTTGTCGGCGGTGGTGATACGGGTTCGGACTGTATTGGCACATCGATCCGCCAAGGTGCCTTGTCGGTCACACAAATCGAAATTATGCCTGCCCCTCCTGAAAAGGAAAACAAGGAACTGATCTGGCCCAATTGGCCGATGAAAATGCGGACGTCATCTTCGCAAGCTGAAGGTGCCATCCGCGATTTTGCCGTTGCAACCATTGCCCTTGAAGGCGAAGGTGGCAAGGTCAAAACCCTGAAATGCGCCAGAGCTGGATCAGACTTCAAGCCCGTCGCCGGAACTGAATTCAATTTGAAGGCCGACCTCGTGTTGCTCGCCATGGGCTTCGTGCATCCCGTTCACGATGGCATGATCAAGAACTTGGGCGTCAAGCTTGACACGCGCGGCAACGTCGAAGCCAACATGCTGAACTATAAAACCTCAGTGGAAAAAGTCTTTGCCGCAGGCGACACGCGCCGTGGTCAATCACTGGTGGTGTGGGCGATCCGTGAGGGTCGTCAAGCCGCCCGTGCCGTTGATGAATTTTTGATGGGATCAACCACACTTCCGCGTTAAGGTTGCGTCATGATCAATCGTCGTCAGTTACTATCGGGTCTTGCAACACTGGTGTTATCAGCCTCATCGGTGCATGCGGAAGAATTCCCCATCAACTATGATGACCGCGAAAAGGTCCCCCACAAATACCGGCCGAAAACAGTTGCCTTCGAAACCACTGAATCCCCGGGCACCATCATCATCGAGTCCGACAAGAAATATCTCTATCTCGTGCTCGAAGGCGGCAAGGCGCGGCGCTATGGTGTTGGCGTTGGCAAAGATGGGTTCCGCTGGGCCGGCACCGCCACCATCAAGCGCAAAGCCAAGTGGCCCAAATGGACACCGACGAAAGAACAAATCGAACGCGTGCCCAATTACAAACAATGGGCTGCAGGTTATCCCGGCGGACCCTATAACCCACTCGGTGCCCGCGCCCTGTATTTGTTTGAAGGCAGTCGCGACACACAATACCGCATCCACGGCACCACCGAACCCTTCACCATCGGCAAACGCGTCTCATCAGGGTGCTTGCGCATGTTGAATGTGGACGTGGCGGATTTGTACGAACGCGTGCCTATCGGAACCAAAGTCATCGTCAGGTAAGCGACTTTACGGAACAGCGGGCACTGAAAAATCATCAAAACGACCCGCCGGTGCGGGCGCGGAAATACCCTTTTCAAACAGCTGCTGTGCCCGCGAACCCGATAGAGCCTGCACGCCGGTCGTTTGAATGCCCGTTGGTTGTCCTTGCGCGGCTGTTCGCGCCGCAACCGAAACAGGCGGGTTCACGATGGGCTGCACCGCATCAGCGCGAAATGTCAGTTCTTCACCATCCAATCCGGTTTGACCAAAACTTGGCGGCGCTGCAACGATGGTCGTGGTTTCTGCGGCTGGCTGTGTTGCGGTTGGAAGCATTGCGACAACCGCAGGCGAAGCTTCCGCCACAGCAGCTGGAGGCGCAGTGCCAGCTTCAAGTGTTTTAACTGCAGCCAGAACCAATTGACCAAAGCGATTATTCCCCGCCTTCATGAATTTTATGCCGTCGCGTTCGCGTATTTTGCGTTCATTTCCAGTCTCGTCAGGTCCGCGATCAATAAATGAACCGTCAGCACCCACAAAAAACGGTCTCACATCCACATAGTGCCCGCCAACAGCTGTTACTCTGGTTTTGTGCAACGTGTTTAAATACTGCATGTCGCCATCAAACACTTTGTTTTCCATGGGCGGCAAGCTGACCCAGAATGTTTTTGCCCCCGCCTGCTTGGCCGCGACCAAAACCCGGTCAACCGAAGCCACATACGCCTTTTCCCAGTCCGGCCCTTTGAACACATAGCGGATGTTGCCGCTGCGAATGCCCTGCCGATCATTCAAGCCAACCAACACCACGATGGCATCAACGGGTGCATTCTCAACAATCTTCGGGATCGCGGCGGCCCAGTCATAAACTTCCGGCCGTGCCAATCCTGAAGACTCATTAAAACGATTGAGTATTTCAAATCCAGGATCGGCTTCCGCCATGCGCAGCATGCCATTGCCCAAGCCGCCTGCCAGACCATCGCCAATTACGAGGATGCGATAAACACCGTCCTCACCGCCAAAGCCCGGCGAAGCTGCCTCTGGCCCGGCAACCGCAGCAGGTGGCAGCGGTGACGCTTCTGACCCCATGAGAGGCTCTTGTTGCGCAAAAGCAGCGCGCACAAAAACCATGCATGTTAGCGCCATGACAAAAGCTGCAATTCTTCTCATGGCATTGATGCTACTGGGCCTTGCGCAAACGCTCAAGCACTTTGCGCGATGGTGTGCCGTTCATGTCCATGCCCATCTTGCTTTGAAAGCCCAACACGGCTTCATAAGTGCGTGCACCAAAGCGACCATCAGCGCCACCGGTTTCAAAGCCCCGCGCTGACAGGCGTTTTTGCATTTCAACGCGTTCCGCAAAACTCAAATCAAATTCAACTGCGGGCCAGGTCGCCTGAATGTCAGCACCCCCGCGAATGCGATCACCCAAATGTCCAACAGCAACAGCGTAAGAGTGCGACAAGTTGTAATCCATGATCGACAGAAAATTCTTGGTCACCAAAAATGCCGGGCCATCAATGCCCTGCGGTATCATCACAAACGCTTCGGCCTGTGGCGCGTTGAACTTCGGCACAACGGCAGGCTTGATGCCAAGCTTCACCCAGGCTGAAACCGGACGCCAATGGGAACGCCCAATCAGGCTCCGGTCAAAATCAGCTGGCAGTTTCACTTCCCAACCCCACGGCCTGTCGGCGCGCCAACCGGCCTTCGCGAGATAATTCGCTGTGGAAGCAAGAGCGTCCTCTTTCGATCCCCAGATGTCGCGCTTTCCATCGCCGGTCCAGTCCACCGCGAAAGACAAATAGGAATTGGGAATGAACTGTGTATGTCCCATGGCTGCGGCCCATGAGCCTGTAAAATTATCAGGCTCGCGAATGCCCGACTTCAAAATCTTGAACGCCGCAATAATTTCTTTCTTGGCAAATTCGCGTTTGCGCCCGGCATAAATCAATGTGGCCAATGAGCGCATCACACTCATCGAGCCTTTGTCCTTGCCGAAGTTTGACTCCATTCCCCAAATGCCAAGCAGGATGTGGCGATCAACTCCATACTTGTTTTCAATCGCGGCCAACAACTTGTTATTGTCCGCCTTCATCGCTTGACCGGTCTCAATGCGTATCGGCGTCACGGCTTTGGCCAGATATTCGGACGTTGTTGACGTGAATTCCGGTTGTGTTTTCGCCAGCTTCAAAACTGCCGCATCAGGCTCCGTGATGCCCGCAAACGCACGGTCAAACAGGTCGCGCGAGACACCCGCTGATTTGACATGGGGCCAGATGGTGTTCTGAATAAACGCCTCGAACTTTGCATCAGCAAAGGCAGGTCCGGCCATCACCAGCAGGCCGCACACGGCAGCGCCAATCAGTTTCCGCATCACAAATCTCCCAGAAGGCCAGAAGCGATTCGCTTCTGACGCCATCAACACCTACAGGCAGATGAGTTTTTGCGCAAAATGCGACCCAATTCAGGCGGCGTTGCGGCGCATCAAATGTTGTTCCCAACGGATCGCGGACTGAACAATGAAATCCAGATCCGCATGCTGGGGTTTCCAACCTAAAATCTCGCGGGCCTTGTCAGCCCCTGCAACAATACCAGCAGGGTCACCAGCGCGCCGCGGCCCATACTTCACATTGAGTTTTGTGCCGTGAACACGCTCAACTGACGTGATGACGTCGAGAACGGAATAGCCCGTCCCATAGCCGCAATTAAAAATTCCCGACTGTCCGCCGCGTTTCAAGTGCGACAGCGCATCCATATGTGCCCCAATCAAATCACTGACATGGATATAATCGCGCAGACATGTGCCATCCGGCGTATCATAGTCCGTGCCAAACACTTCCATGCCAGCCCGTTGACCAAGGGCGGTTTGCGATGCAACCTTGATGAGGTGTGTGGCGCGGGGTGTGGATTGGCCTGAGCGACCCATGGGGTCGGCTCCCGCCACGTTGAAATACCTGAGTGCCACATAATTCAAACCGTAAGCCACATGCGAATCCTGCAGCATCTGCTCCGTCATCCACTTTGAAGTGCCATAAGGCGAAATCGGCGCAGGCGCTTCCGCTTCCGTCACGGGCAAAGTCTTGGGGTTGCCATAGACTGCTGCGGTTGATGAGAAGATGAAGTTTTTGACGCCGCTTTTCACCGCACTGTGCATCAAATTCCGCGAATTCACCGTATTATTCAGATAATAACCCAAAGGATCTGACATTGAATCAGGCACAACAATCGAGCCCGCAAAATGCACAACAGCATCGACTTTGTGTTCAGCCATCACCTGCATCATCAGGCCTTCGTCGCCAATGTTTCCGCGCACGAGTTTGGCTGCGGGCGATATGGCCCAGGCAAAACCGGTGCTCAGATTATCAACAACAACCGTGTCGATTCCAGCGTCTGTTAATGCCAGCACCATGTGGCTGCCGATATAGCCCGCGCCGCCTGTGACCAGAACCGTCATGTCAACATTCCTTAACCTGAAATCAATACCGTGGGTTTATTACAATTTGAGTGATTGCGGGTTAAAACCCGTTAAGTGATTTGTTTGTCAGTTAAGGTTTAGTAAAAATGCAGCGTCCCATCCGCAAAGCCGTGTTTCCTGTTGCCGGTCTCGGCACCCGGTTTCTGCCCGCCACCAAGGCGATGCCGAAAGAAATGCTCACGGTGGTGGACCGCCCCCTCATTCAAATCGTTGTCGATGAAGCCCGCGAAGCCGGTATCGAACATTTGATTTTCGTCACGGGCCGCAACAAGTCAGTTATTGAAGACCACTTCGACAAACAGTATGAACTTGAGTCAACACTGCGCAAGCGCGGCAAGTCGATTGAGCTTGATATGTTGGAACAGGACTTGCCAAGTGCAGGTCAAGCCAGCTTCACCCGCCAACAGGAACCATTGGGCCTGGGCCACGCCATCTGGTGCGCGCGCAATCTTGTCGGCAATGAGCCATTTGCGGTGTTACTGCCTGACATGATCATGAAGGCCGAACCGGGCTGCCTGAAACAGATGGTCGACGTTTACAACGAGCGCGGCGGCGGCAACGTGTTGGCGGTTGAGGAAACCACGTGGGAGAACGTGCACCGCTACGGCATTGTGTCGCCGACAGACTGGCAAGACAATCATTTCATGATCAACGGCATGGTGGAAAAACCAAAACGCGATGTTGCGCCGTCCAATCTCATCATTTCGGGCCGCTACATATTGCAGCCAGAGATTTTTGCCGAAATCGAAAAACAGGAACCGGGCACGGGTGGAGAAATCCAGATCACCGACGCCATGATCAGATTGATGGCAACTCAACCATTCCACGGTCTGAATTACAAAGGTGTTACCTATGACTGCGGCGATATAATTGGCTTCCACTCAGCCAACGTCGCATTTGCATTGGAACATGATGCCCTA
>JANOPL010000113.1:0-8848 GCA_031421835.1 Hyphomicrobiales bacterium
GCAGGGGGCCGTCAAGCTTGCGGCCTATTATAACCCCGCGAGTGGTGAGTTGCGCCTGAACCGGACGGAAGGTGCTGCTGTTTCAGGTCGCGCGTTGGAATTATGGTTGATCGCCGGGCAGGACGCGCCGGTGTCGCTTGGTCTGCTTTCGAATGAAGCGAACACCCGGGTGATTGTGCCTGAAGCGTTGCGGGCGAAATTCCAGAAGGGCATTCTGGCTGTCAGTGACGAGCCCGCAGGTGGTTCCACCACGGGTGCTCCAACGGGTGCCGTTTTGGCTACGGGTGCGCTGACTGACGTGTGATCACGAATTCGTGATCGATGTTACCTGAAACTTAACTCTCATGACCTCCGTGACTGTGAGTGTTCCCGACAACGGGAGCCCAATCAAAAACGTCAAATGGAGAATCCTCATGACCGTACTTCGCACCGCCCTTTTTGCTGCTCTCGTTTCGATCAGCGCGACTTCAGCTTTTGCAGCCAACCCAGATGTTGGTGGCGCACCGATGTTTGAAAACAAGAACATTGTTGAAAATGCAGTGAACTCGAAAGATCACACAACTTTGGTTGCTGCTGTAAAAGCCGCTGGCCTGGTTGACACCTTGATGGGCGCTGGCCCATTCACCGTGCTTGCCCCAGTCAACGATGCATTTGCAGCTTTGCCAGCTGGCACGGTTGAAAATCTGCTGAAGCCAGAAAACAAGGCCACCCTGACCAAGATTTTGACCTGCCACGTGATCGCTGCAAACGCGATGGGTGCAGACATCAACAAAATGGCCATGGCTGATGGCGGCATGCACGAAGTTACAACGGTTGGCGGCTGCAAGTTGAAGCTGTCGGTGAAGGACAACGTTGTGATGATCACCGATGAATCCGGCGGCACCGCCAAGGTCACCATCGGCGACGTTAAGCAGTCAAACGGTGTTATTCACGTGATCGATAAGGTTTTGCTCCCGAAGATGTAATCCCTGCACGTTACGTGAATAGCTAGCGGAACGCCTTTGGCCGGGACGGTCAAGGGCGTTCTTTTTTATATTTTGCGCATCACAGAGACGTGATCCAAGATTTGAAACTATTTATGAACCATGTGCGTGGCTGTTTCTGACCCCGGCAAAAAGGGGCCGTCATTCAAAATCATAAACGGAGAAACTCCCATGAACACTTTGCGCCTCACCCTCATCGCATCACTCATCGCCGGAACGGCCGGCCTTGCTTATGCCGCCAACCCCAAAGTGGGTGGCGCTGCCATGTTTGAAAACAAGAATATCATTGAAAATGCTGTAAACTCGAAAGATCACACAACATTGGTTGCCGCTGTGAAAGCTGCTGGCCTGGTTGACACGTTGATGGGCGATGGCCCCTTCACCGTTCTTGCTCCCGTGAACAAAGCCTTCGCCGCCCTGCCAGCTGGTACGGTTGAAACGCTGTTGAAGCCAGAAAACAAGGGCACGCTCACCAAAATTCTGACCTGCCACGTCATTCCAGCCAAGGCCCTGAGCTCTGCCATCAAGAAGATGGTCAAAGACGATGGTGGCGAGCATGTTGTCACAACCGTCGGCGGCTGCAAATTGGTACTGTCACTCAAAGGCAGCAAAGTGCGAATCAAAGATGAAAATGGCAATGTAGCCCGCGTGACGATTGCCGATGTGAAGCAATCCAATGGCGTCATCCACGTGATCGACAAGGTGTTGTTGCCAAAGGGCTGATATACACCACGACATTCCTCCTTCGTCAGCGTGACGGAGGAGGAGTAACAACGTTCGGGAGCAGCAACATGTCCAATTCAGACGGTCGTCTTATCAAACGCCAAAAACTTTCCACCCGCATCACCCATTGGGTTTGGGCAATCTGTTTGTTTTTCCTGTTGCTGTCTGGCTTGCAAATTTTCAATGCCCACCCCGCGCTTTATTTGGGTGATCAATCCGGCTTCGGGTTTGAAAACTCCATTCTGGAACTGGAAGGGTTTCCGTCCTGGGTGACGATCCCTTCAACGCAAGACTTGGCCACGGGCCGTGTCATTCACTTCTTTTTCGCCTGGATTTTTGTCGTGACACTCTTTGTCTGGCTTGTTGCTTCACTGCGCAACCGCCACCTGCGCAAAGATCTCCTGCCCACTGCAAAAGATGCCAAGAATTTTACCGCTGATGTGCGAGATCATCTGAAGCTCAATCTGGTTCACACCGTGCGCTACTCACCCTTGCAGAAGCTGGCTTATGTCGGTGTGCTGTTTATGTTGTTTCCACTGATCATCCTGACAGGGCTTTGCATGTCGCCGGGGATGAATGCGGTGTTGCCATGGTTGCCGGAACTCTTTGGCGGCCGCCAAACGGCGCGGACGATTCACTTTGTTGTCATGGCCTTGTTGGTCGGGTTCTTTATCGTACATATGGCCATGATCCTGTTGGCCGGGCCACTGAACGAAATACGCTCGATCATCACCGGGCGCTATCGCTTGACCAGGAAGGACAAAACAAATGTCTAAGCTCATTCTTTCACGGCGTCATTTACTCAAAGCCGGACTGGTGTCGGCAGCAGCATTGCCGCTTGGAGGGTGTGAAGCCTTTGATTTTCTGAGAACACGCGACAACGCCATGCGTGAATTCATGATCAAGATGAACTCACTGACTTACAAAGCCCAGCGCCTTTTACTGTCAGGTGATCAACTGGCGCCTGAGTTCACCCAAGCTGACATTCGACAGGACATGCGGGCCAATGGCTCTACCGAAGTTGATACGGATGATTATCTGGAGGTGCTCGATACCAATTTTACCAATTATCAACTGGAAGTCACCGGCCTTGTTGAGCGTCCGATGCGCTTCACCTTGGATGCCTTGCGGGGGCTTCCCTCACGTACGCAAATCACCCGGCACGATTGTGTCGAGGGATGGAGCTGCATTGCCAAATGGCAAGGTGTGCCGTTGCATAACATTCTTGACCAGGTGGGCGTGAAGGAAGAAGCACGATATGTGATGTTCCACTGCTATGACGCCATCGAAAAAGGCCTCAGCGGCGAGGTGCTCTATTATGAATCCATCGATCTGGTTGACGCTCGCCACCCGCAAACCATTTTGGCCTACGCGATGAACGACAAGCCGTTACCGATAGAAAATGGTGCGCCGTTGCGCGTGCGGGTCGAACGGCAGCTGGGATACAAGATGGCGAAATACATCAAGCGCATTGAGCTGATTTCAGAGTTTTCAACTGTTGGGCTGGGGCAGGGCAGCTATTGGGCTGATCGTGGATACGAGTGGTTTGCGGGGATTTAAATCCCGTTCATCATCTCCCGCGCCAGCTCAAACAATTCCGGCGTTGCGGCTGCCAGGATATGTCCGCCGTCGTTAGGGTTCTTGCCATTCCAAGTGCCAACCGTGGCACCAGCACCTCGCATAATGGGCAACAGGGCTGCGATGTCGTAAATCTGTAATCCGGCATCCATAGCGATATCGAGGTGGCCAGCGGCGACCAGCGAGAAGAAATAGGCATCGCCGCCATAGCGCGTCATTTTTACGGCGTGGCGCAGCTTATCAAAACCTGTCCGGTCTTTGCCTTTGTAAAGATGTGGCGTGGTGGTGCCCAGCATCGCCTGCTCCAATGTCGCGCAGCGGCTGACCTGTAATTTTTCAACATGATTGTTGTGCAGGTTCCATGCGCCGTTTGGATTGCCATAAAACATGTCGCCGATGAAAGGTTGATACATCACGCCCAGGCGGGGTTCACCGTTTTCATAGAGGCCGATCAACGTGGTCCAGGTTGGCAAACCAATCACAAAGGCGCGGGTGCCATCAACCGGGTCCAAAATCCAGGTGAAATTGGAGTTGCCCTGCTTGGTGCCGTATTCTTCGCCAATGATGCCGTGGTCAGGATAATGCTGTTCAATCAACGCCCGGATGGCACGTTCGCCCGCCCTGTCACCTTCCGTCACGGGATCCCACGACTCATGTGCTTTCACATCAATCGGCGCGTTTTTGCGAAAGTGGGGCAGAATGGCTTCGCCGGCAGCAACTGCCAACTGCTGGGAAAAGCGGGTGAGTTGGTCCCAATCGGGTGATCTTGTCATAATTCAAAAGGGTTTAGCTGATGGGCCGGACTTGGCAAGCATGTCAAAACGGGCCAAAATCCACGCCAATGCTGCATTGCAACAAAATCGGCACGACATGCAAATTTTGCATATCGAGCTAAATTTTCAATATTACTATTTTATTTCAATAAGATATTTGGATCACCGTGAAGATTTGGATCGAATTTTTATTCGTTGGTCAAAATTAGGTCTTGAAACAAATACACCCAAATGCCAAATCTCCAACTGTGAGCTTGAGGATTTCGGTTCTCCCTCACTGCCCTTTTTGGGCGTTTCCTCCCTAGACTTGGGCCGGTCACCTCGGTGTATCGGCCCTTTTTTTATTCTGCCGCTGCCCGTTCTTGTTGTTGCGGTGCAATATGGTCTGCGAGGGAATTGCTCATGGAGCTGAGCAAATTTTGCAGAGCTTCAAAGCCAGGTTTTTTCTGGCGGGTGGTTTCATCCATATAGAGTTTGCGGTTGATCTCGATCTGGATGGCATGGCGCCCGTGGCGCGGGCGGCCATGGTTTTCGGTGAAGAAGCCACCGGAGTAAGGCTTGTTGCGAAGCACGGTGAGGCCCGCCTTCTGCAGCACGGTTTCAATCAGATCAGAAATGTCGGGCGCGCAGGCACTTCCATAACGATCTCCCAGTACGACATCAGGGATTGGACCGGCAACACCTTTGAAGTGGGAAACGGCGCTGGACGGCATGGAGTGGCAATCAACCAATACCGCCATGCCGGTTGCCTGATGGGCTTCGTCCAGCAATTGCCCCAGGGCGCGGTGATAGGGTCGATAAAAATTCTCGACCCGTTGCAACGCGTCTTCGAGTTGCAGTGGTGCACCGTAAATCATCAACCCGTCGCCAACAGTGCGGGGAATGGTGCCAAGACCCGAAGCAACACGTGGCGAAGAGCAATTGACAAACGCCGGTAACTTGCCCTGGAACATGCGGGCGTCAAATTCATAGGGCTCACGATTTAAATCGAGGAAGGATCTGGAAAACAGCGCCCGCATCAAGGGTGCTCCCGCATCAACGCAACCTGAAAACAGGTCGTCGACAAAGCTGTCTTCCGAAGCGTGGAGTTTGTCTTCGGGCAGGGTAGAAAGCGATTTCAACTGTAGGGGAATTGCCGTGCCGCTGTGGGGAGAATTGAACACCATGGGGGCCGTCCAGCGAACGGGTGCAACAATTTCAAAAACATCTGGCGTAGGTGTACCCAAATAAAACTCCTGCCCCGTTATGGCGCAGCTCTTTGGAACTGTCCATCTCTTTGGTTTAGTGCTTGTTTACGCATTGGCATGTAACTTGCTCACTTAAACAAAGATTGATTGGCGGCAGGTGCCGTCGCATAGTGACACAGGAAGAGTGAATTGACCAAAACCATGGCCCGCATATTACTCGCTGAAGATGATGATGATTTGCGCCGCTTTTTGGTGAAGGCTTTGGAAAATGCTGGTCATGCAGTCAAAGCCTTTGGCGAAGGTGCCAGTGCCTTTGAAGAAATCAAACAAGAGAATTTTGACTTGCTGCTGACCGATATTGTGATGCCGGAAATGGATGGCATCGAATTGGCACGTCGTGCGGCAGAGCTTGATCCGGCTTTGAAGATCATGTTCATCACGGGTTTTGCAGCGGTTGCCTTGAATCCCGATTCACGTGCACCGAAAGATGCAAAAGTGCTGTCGAAGCCGTTCCACTTGCGGGACCTTGTGAATGAGGTCAACCGGATGATGGCGGCGTAACACTTTACTTTTTATTTCTTTAGACACTGTCATTGCCGCACTTGTTGCGGCAATCCATGACTGCTGCAAGGGTGAGGTAAAATACTTGCGCAAAGCGCAAGTTCAACATGCAACATTGGTACTATGATGGATTGCCGCAACAAGTTCGGCAATGACAAAAAAGAAGTTACAGGGGCTAATGTATTCCGCTACTCACATTTTATAATCGTCACATCCTGCGGGGCGACATTGCGTTTGCCCAGCAATACTTTGCCTTTGTGGGGAATGCTCCAAGGCTTGTTGCCGTAGTTCAAAACAAACAACAGGTTTCCACGGTGACGCAGGCGCACGCCTTCCGGCAACACTGTCGTTTCAAGCTGCGCTTCAGCTGCGAGATATTCCACTGCCCCACCCAGAGCGGCGGCATCCGGCCAGCAGGCGAGGTAGTGGTGGTTGTTGGAATGCACGAAGGCCGGGTCGCCGTTATCAAAGCGCGCCAGGAATTTGCCGCCGCTTTGCACCTCTATTGTTTCGCGCCAACGGATCGCATGGCCGCGTAGCGTGCCTTTAATTCTGTGCGTCAAACCTGGGCGCAATGACGACACTTCCAACACGCGGGCCTTTACCAAACTCTGGATCGGGCCGGGGCCAAGATTGGGCGGCGTGGCATGGTGGCGGGTTTTGGAGCCGGTGCGCGGACCATACAAAACAATCCCATCAGCTGCGGCGAAAGCCCGTTCGGCCGCGTCGTTGACGTAAGGCATGGTGGGCACGAGCACAAGCTTGTAGCCTTTGAGGCTGCCACCAGGTGGCACGAAGTCCACATCAAGGCCCAGCTTGCGCACCGCCTCATACCAGCGGAACATTAGTTCAGAAAAATCGAAGTCCTTGCCTTGAGGCTGAACGCGGGTGATCCACGAGGCTTCGTAGTCATAGACCATGGCCACAGGGGATTGTGTGGCTTTGGGCAGCGGCCCCATTTTTAAAAGCTCAGCGCCCAACTGCACGGTTTCGCGGCCACCTTGTGACCACTCATGCAAGCCCGGCAAATTCAAGCCCGCATGCATTTGCTCTTGACCTGAAACAGCCTGGCGCCAACGGAAATAACTCACCACTTCGGCCCCGTGGGCCAAGGCCTCCCAACCATACAGTCTGATCATACCGGGCTTTGGCACGGGGTTCCAAGGAGCCCAATTCACGGGACCGGGTTGCAATTCCATGACCCAGAAACGACCACGGCCGACACCGCGATAGAGATCGTTGTACATGGGTGCAATATCAGGGTGGGCGGTTTCTGCCCAGCGCACATGGTCCTCCTCGTTGAAGGGAAAGCGCTCGGTGAAGCCAACAGGGTAGGAATCCCATGAGGCGATGTCGATGTCTTTGCCAACCTCCCAATGATCATAGTCATTGAAGAATCCCATCATGTTGTGGGTGATCCAGCGCCCGGGCGAATGGGCGCGGATGATGTCGCATTGCATACGGTTGTACGCCACCACCTGCTCGGAATGAAAACGCCAGAAATCCAATTTCGCAGCAGGGTTGGTTTCGGTCACGGCCAAGTTGGGCAACGAGACTTCGTCGAAGCTTTGCAGATCCATTGACCAGAAGGCATTGCCCCATGCGCTGTTTAATTGATCCGTAGACTGATAATGTTGGCGCAGCCATTGCTTGAAGCCTTTGAGGTCTTCAGGCCCCCAAGACAAAATCGTGTCATGACAACCATATTCATTGTCGGTCTGCCAACCGTCTACATACGTGTTTTGACCGTAACGCTTGGTAAGCATCTCGACGATGCGTTCACTTTCGCGCCAATAGGTCTTGGACGAAAATGTGTAGTGACGGCGTGAGCCAAAGCCGCGCGGGCGGCCTTGATCGTCATAGGGAATGATATCAGGATATTCATCGACCAGCCATTTGGGGGGCGTGCAGGTGGGTGTACCAAGGACAATCTTTAACCCCGCTTTGCCGAGAACCTCAATCGCGCGGTCAAGCCAGCCCCAATCGAATTGTCCGCGTTTGGGTTCATAACGCGACCAGGCAAATTCGCCGATGCGCACATAAGTGATACCGGCCTCACGCATGCGCGATGCATCCTTGGCCCACCACTCCTCAGGCCAGTGTTCAGGGTAGTAGCAAACGCCGAGCATTATCTTGTGAGGTCACCATTGTGAATGGTTTTGCCGTCAGCATTGAACAGATGGCAGGCGGCGGGTGGCAGTACCAAGTTCAAGGTGTCGCCTGATTTTTCCTTGGCCAAGCCGCCCGCCTTTACGGAAATGTCGCTGCCATCAGCCAGTGTGCCATAGAACATGGTTTCAGAGCCCAGGTATTCTGCTGCCCGCACGGTTGCTTTCACGGCACCTGCACCTTTGCCACCCAGTTCAACATGTTCAGGTCTGACACCCAAGGTCAGTTGGCTACCGACCGACGGAACATCGCCTGCCAAGGGAACGGAGACTTTGTGGTCGCCCGGCAAGGTGAAGGTTGCAGCCTTGCCTTTGACAGACGAGACTGTGACGGGAATGAAGTTCATCTTGGGCGAGCCAATAAAGCCTGCGACGAACAGGTTGTTGGGGCGGTGATAAAGCTCAAGTGGAGAGCCCACTTGCTCGA
The DNA here is from genome assembly GCA_031421835.1 of Hyphomicrobiales bacterium. Taxonomy (GTDB): domain Bacteria; phylum Pseudomonadota; class Alphaproteobacteria; order Rhizobiales; family Aestuariivirgaceae; genus Aestuariivirga. Next base: position 8,401 of record JANOPL010000113.1, read on the forward strand.
TAATACCGCCGTGCAATACCACGATCTTGTCGGCCATGGTCATGGCTTCCACCTGGTCATGCGTGACGTAAATCATCGTGGTCTTGAGGTCACTGTGCAACTTGCCAATTTCAATGCGCATTTGTACGCGCAACGCGGCATCCAGGTTGGACAGCGGCTCGTCAAACAGAAACACCTTGGGATTGCGCACGATGGAACGGCCAATGGCCACACGTTGGCGCTGGCCGCCTGAGAGTTGAGAGGGCTTCCGATCCATCATGGGTCCGAGTTGCAACATGTCTGCCGCAGTTTTGGTGCGGGCTGCAATATCCGCCTTGTCGTGGCCCGTCATTTTCAGACCAAAGCCGATGTTGTCGCGCACTGTCATGTGGGGATAAAGCGCATAGGACTGGAACACCATGGCCACGCCGCGGTCAGCTGATTCCACATCAACCATTTCCTTGCCGCC
>JANOPL010000114.1:0-43916 GCA_031421835.1 Hyphomicrobiales bacterium
ATATTTTGCACCCAAGGTGAGTTTGTTGGTGGCTTGGTAGCTGACGTCGCCAGACAGAATATGTGAACGTTGAGCCGGGCTCGATGTTGTCCCATCAACACTGACCTGGTCAGCACCGGGTTGATCCAGCAGGTAGGTGTACTTGGCAAGCCCGTTCCATTTGTCGCTGGTAGAGCCACGATAGGCAAAGCCGATGGATCCCTCGGCGTAATCGCCTTCACGGGTGTCGTCAGTGGCTTCGGTGAATACGCCATCAAAGCTGGCGATGGCACGCCAATCTTCCGACACCTTCAAGCCGAGACTGGCTTGCAGCAGATAGGACTGCATGTCCTTGGCGTTGTCTTCGGCGTCATCATCACGGGCTTCAAACTTGTAACTGCCCTCCGCACCCTCAGCTTTGTAACCAATGGCCATGGAAATGGCGCGGCGATCAATATCGTCGGTTGAGTTCTTGTCGAACACACGCCCCACTTCGCCCGACAGTTTTACGGTCCAGGCTGCGTCGGGCGTATAAGTGACACCATAAATCTGGGTGATTGAAGTGCGCTGGCCGAACAGATCAACGTTGTCTTCCGCATAGGCCGACCATTGTTCATTGAACCGATGATTGGCACCCGCAACAACGGTGCCAACGTCGGATCCCACGAGGGCAAACGGCCAGCTGTCAGCTGAGGCGCGGTCAGCGTTCAACTCATAGCCGATGTAATAACGGTCGTCGGCAGTTGGCTCGTAGTTCAGCATGGCTTTGGCACCGAAGCCCGTAGAACCGTTTGAAACTTCGCCGGAGGCTGAAACTTTTTCCGTGAGTTGTTTGCGTCCGCCAACGCCGTAGCGATTGTCACGATCCATGGAGCCCGTGCGCTTCACGGTGCCTTGGCCATATACATAGGCTTCGTTGTCGTCATCCCACGCGTAGATCAGTTTCACACCCGCGTCCGCGCGTTTTCCCTGATCGCCTGTCGTGATGCCGGAAGCCAATTTCTTCTCGGTGTAAGTGATGAAGGGTTCAACTGCGACGTGCTCATTTACACGCGCTTGGATTTTACCTTTGATTTGCCTGTCGCGCTGGCCGTTTCCGAGACGCTCTTCTGAGTAGGTAGCTGCGGCTTTCACCGTGTCGGTGACTTCAACATTACCTTCCAAACCCCAAGCCGTGCGCTTTTGTGCGGCGTCAACAGTGGGTGTGGAATAGCCTTTTTGATATTGCTCAATGCGGGCGATGACTTCGCCCTTGGCGGCACCTTCGGTCAGGTTGGTAAGATCGGCACGGGCTTCCGCGCGATAGGCATTGGCTGATGTGGTATTGCCAACGGTGCTGATGGAATTGATTGTCAGGCCACCGTCAGCCGACGCGGAAGAACCAAAGCCCGGCCCTTTGCTGCGGGCCACTTCGGCTTCGATGTAAGTGCCTTCCGAATGGCGAATGTGAATGTCAGCGCCCGCCATTTTCTGGTCGGCTTCTGCGGTTTTTTCCTTGAGTGCTGTAACGCCCACGCGAACATGGTCACCCAGCCATTGTTGCGCACGGCCACCGACGACATAGCCGTCAACGTCTCGTGCTGCGGGTGTGTATTCATACTTGGCAATCAAATAATTTTCAGTGCCAACGCTTGATGACGACGACAGGGGTGAACGCAAAATGGTGACACCTTGCACATAGTCGAAATCATAATCGTCGGAATATTTCAAGGTGCGGCGGGCCACCACCCAACCGGTGATGCTGTTGCGGGTTTCTATCGTCAGCGTTTCTGAACCCGGTGTGATGTCCTGGTGCTTCAAGAAATAGGCTGAGCCGCCGGTGCCACGGAATTCATCGCGTTGTGGCACTGTTCCGGGCAGAGCCGCATGAGCATCCAGCGAGGTTGCCGCTCCGCCATCAGGTGATGGTGTGTTGGAGCGGTAAACTGCTTGTGCGCCGTAAAGTGCGCGTTCTGACCGTAACAGTTCCGAGCCCGTGATGTTGGATTTGAAATTGCCCCACATGACGTGGGATGGACCGCGTTGCAGTTTCACATAAAACTTGCCTGCTGTCGGTGCATCCTCAACGCTTGTGGAGTCATCGCCGTAGACAGGGTAATAATCATCAGGATCGATGCGCTTCAGAAATTGGCGCGGGTCTTTTTCGTCAAGGCCTTTCAGCAGACTCTTCAAGCGCTTTTCGCCGGTGTCGGCCGCAGCGGTTAAGATATACTTCCCCTTGATTTTGCCTTTGGCATAAAATGCCGCGCGGCCCCTTGTATAAATGTCATCGTCAAATTCGCCGGGGCGAATGTCTTCAACATGGTCTTTGAGATTGTAGCCGAGTGTGAAATCAGCCAGGCCCACATAGAACCATTCCGACTCTGGAATTTCAATGTCACGGCTGAAGTCCAGACCTTCACCGTCTTTGTTGATCAGGACGGTAACACGATGGCTCCCCGTTGGGAATATACGTTGGACGACGAAAGCACCCTCTTCATCAACGGGTACGGGCTCCCCTGCGATCGTGACCGTATAACCTTCAGGAACGTTGCGGCCATACACCGTAACAGCACCACCTGTCACATCGATGTTGCGCACAGCTGTGCGGTCTTCGGCATAACCCGGAGCCGTCGCTTCTTGTCCACGGTCATGGGTACCGAAGTCTTCTTCGACGGTGTTGATGGGCAGCGGCAGCGTTTCGTCATAGCGGCCATCTTCATCATAGACGCGCAACACATATTCCATCTTGTCAGGTGCGCCCGCTGGCAACACCCATTCGGCGGTGGCATCGTTTCCAAGTTCGATGGTGTGCACAAGACCAGAGGACTTGCGCTTGCCTTTTTCATAGATTCGGATTTCACCCTTTTCGATCCATGCGGCATAGTTGGTGGAGGCCAGGAATTGCAAGGTGTCGCCCACTTTATAACTGGCGCGGGGCGGCATGGTTGAAATGTTCAGTGTGGGCGTCACTCCCAAGCCATCAAACTTGATTTGAACATCAAGTTTTTCTGTCGCATCAGCAGCATTGGCAGTGGGTGGCAGGGTTGAGCCATCCACCCGTTGGCCATCAACCGTGATTTCAAAAGGCAGCGGCGTCTGGGCAAATGTGGGCGTCACCCATGCAGTGGCCGTCAGCAGTGCTGTGGCACCGATAAGCCGAAGTTGCCGTTTTCTGTCCGGCAGCTCCCTCTTGTTATGGGTTGTCGTTGTCATTCTTATTTTCCACATTCAACGCGCTTGGTAATTTTCAGGGGCTTGTTTCCGCCCTCTTGTTTCCATTTGGCCTGCAGCAGTTCTTCAACAGCATCGAGGCGTTCATCTGCTATCGGTGCATAAACACCGCAGCGATAAGTCATTGCGAGTTGGCCCTTGCATTGCTTTTGCAAGCTGACGAGACGGTCGAGGCCGTTTGAATATTTCGACTTCAAGTCCACGCCTTTGCTGAAGGCGTCCTTGGTGAGGTCGAGAGCAACATTGCAGCGCTTTGCGGCACCAAAATTGAGTTTGGTAATTTTACCGCGTGTCAGGCGTGCATCGCGTGGATTTTCCGATGTGAGGGCGTAGCCAGCAGGCAAGGTGCGCACATCAAGCTTCATCAGGAAGTTGGAGCCGATTTGCCCGTTTGGAACATCGGCGCATGTCACATGGAAGCGGCCATGCTTGTCTGACGTTACAAGCAAACCGTTGACGGTGACGACGCGCACACCGGGCAGTCCGATTTCACCATCATCCATATAGCCGTTGCTGTTCACGTCATCAAAGACGCGGCCGATGATTTCACCACAGTCGAAGACGTGCTCTTCTCTGATCGTGACGCGGGCCTGGGCTTCGGCCAGCAGTTGGCCACTTGCATTGGCATAAATGCGGGCCCGGTTGATAAAGTCGCCGGTGCTGTTTGACGCTGATGCAATCAGACTGAGTTTGACGGTGATCTTGCGCGCAACGGGTGAGATATTTGCGAAAGTCAGGGTTTTGCCCGACCACGCCGGTGTGGCAGCCACACCATTTACGGTGGCGGAGCCTTCAACGAAGCTGAAACCCGGCGGCATGATGTCAGTCACATCATAGGGGCCGCGACCAAGTTCCGTGGCAGTGATTGTATATTCAACACGCTCGCCACGGCGTACAGTGGAGCGGGCTGCAGTTTTGGTGAGGACGGGCGGCACGATGGTGACAATCGTCACGGTGTGCTCATTGCCGGTAACAGATGCGGGGTCTGACAAGTCTTCCACGGTGCGAGGACCACCGTTGGTGCGGGCACCTTGAACCAAGGCCTGGTTGACGATTGAACCGGCAATCGCATCGGCTTCGGTCACCAGATACGTGGCAGTGTAGCGGGTCGAGTCAACAGCACCAGGAGCCAGTACGGCAATGGGCAGAATCGCGGGCGAGATCGGCGCGAAGGTGTCGGTCAAAGTCACATTATAAAGTGTGACGTTGCCCACGTTGCGGATTTCGAAGCTATAGGTCAGGGTATCGCCTTCATCAATGCGACCGTTGCCATTGGCGTCGTTATTCGCAGGCTGCGGCTTGATCACGGCAAGTGCTGGAACCTGCGTCAAGCCAACGACGGTGCGTGTATCACCGGTCGGCGACAGCGGGTCAGATAAATCGCGCAAGGGCACAGAGCGGAAGTTGGCTTCGACCAATGCCTGATTGTCATAGGCACCCGCGTCCACATCCGCTTGAGCAATCACATGGAACGACGTCATTGTCGCATTGGTGGTGCCGCGTGGCAGGTTGCCAATGACGCCGGCATTCGGAGAAATTGGGGTGCCTTCGCCCGCCAGTTTCGTATCGGTCACGCGCACATTCGTCAGGTCAACGTTGCCTGTGTTGGTGACGATGAAGGTGTAGTTGATACGGTCGCCCACATCGGTAATGCCGTTGGTATTATTGTCAACGGTGGTTGCCTGTTTCAGCAGGGTGATCCGCGGATCCAGCAATGTGGCCAAGTTGGTCACGGTCGGGGCGCTGCCGGTGTTGGTGGCGAAATCCGAGGTATCGCGCACTTGCACGTTGGTGGGTGAGCGCGCGAAAACGTCTGCTGAGTTGGTGACGGTGCCGAGAGTTATGTCGGCTGCTGTCAGGGTGTAAGTGAATGTGAATGACGTACTATCGGTTTCACCAGCTTCAAGTGGCGTTGCCCGTGATCCCGCAAACACACCCGTCAGCGTGTCGGTAAATGTTATGGTGGTCAGATTGACGTTGCCCGTATTGGTGACCGCAAACCTGTAGATCAACTGGTCACCCGCATCGGTGATACCGTTGTTGTTGACGTCGTTGATGTCGGGCTGTGGTTTGACGAGCGCAATGGCCGGACGCGGCACAATGGGTGTGATCGTCGGATTATCACGGGTGATGTCCGAGACGTCAGATTGATCGTCAACGGGCGTACTGTTGTAAGTGGTGGTGGCAACGGCCGTGTTTTCCACCCGGCCTGCCGTCATATCGGTTGATGTGATGATATAGCTGAATGGCACTGATCGCGCGAAGGCTGCCCCTGGGGACAAAGACGGAATTGTGACGCTGAAGTTCGAATCTTTTGTATCCGTCACAACAACATTGGAGAGTGTCACGTTACCGGTGTTGATGACGGTGATGGTGTAGTTCAGACGGTCGCCAAGGTCGGTGATGCTGTTGCCATTGTTGTCGATTACGGTTGGCTGTGGTTTCAACACGGCAAGAGCGGGCTGCGGCACGATGTCAACGCGAGTGGGTGAATTGCCAAGATAAACGGCAGGATCGGACTCGTCCGTCACGACAGTATTGTCTGGCGCTGTGCCGTAGACATCAGCGGTGTTGTCATAGAAGCCACGATCTGCGTCAGGTTGCTGCAAAACGTAAGTCGCTGTGAATGTCGTTGTGTCTTCTGCACCCGCCGCCAGAGTGATTGCCGTTGGTGGCAGCAAATTCGACACCACGTCGGGATCACGATCCCTCACGAATACATTCGTCAGCGGCACGTTTCCTGTATTTCTGACGCTGAAACGATAGCTGACGGTGTCACCCACATCCGTGATGCCATTGCCATTCGTGTCTGCCACATTGGCAACGGTTTTGATCAAGGCGATTTCTGGCGCCTGCGGAATAGTGATCACGGTTGTGTCGTCAGGTGCAGCCGTCGCCGGGTCATTTGATACACCGCTGATGCGACCGGTTCTGCCCGCAGGAAGACCTGACGCTGTTGCCTGATTTTCGACCCTTCCGACGTCGATGTCGGTTTGCTTCAAGGCATAGGTGCCGGTGAATGTCTGTTCTTCACCGGGTGCAAAGTCATCAAATTCAGTGAACGTAATGTTCATATCCGGCAGTGGATCAACCAGACGCACATCATTCAGTGTGGTGTTGCCTGTATTGGTCATCACGAAGGTGTAGGTAATGATGTCGCCAACAGTGGCCTTGTTGTCACCTCCCAAATTCAGTGCAGCTGTTTTTTCGACGGCAATCGCTGGGTCTTGCGGCACCGGCACTGTCGCACTGTCCTGCGTTGTAATGACGACGTTCATCACATTGGTGGCCGAAGCTTCAGCTGTGTTCAGGCGTTCGCCCGCATCAATGTCAGCTTGTGTAATGGGATAGGTCGCCGTGAATGTGGTTGAGGCACCCGGAGCCAGTGTTGGAATGACAGTTGGCATGATTGACGCAGTGGCAATGTCGTCTCCACTATCAACATCAAGCAGCGACATGGGTCCACGCAGGGTTTGAACAACAGTCTTGTTGCGGGAACGTGCGGTGATTTGAGAGGTTAATTCGATTTGCCCCGTTTGAATATCTTCTTCGGTCAACTCTTTGGTGAAGAGGATGCTCGAGGCGTCAGTTGTGTTGGGCGCCAGAATGTCCAAGCGGTCAGCAAAGGCAATCGAGTTTGCTTGCTTCACTGCAATATCAGTCAGCGGTCCACTACCCGCATTTGTCAGCTTGAAATAAATGCCGATGCGGTCACCTGCCTTGAAAGGTACATCGCCAGACGTGAGTTGCACCAAGCGCCGCTCGGCATGCAATGCGGCTTGAATTTCAGGCACGGCCTGCAAGGGTGCACGCACTGTGATCCCAAGTGATTCAAGTGTGGGGGGTGCGATTGTCGCTGTGGTGATGGGGTCGGATGGTATAGACGCAACCTGGATCAAACTCTGCAGACCATTCGCTTCAGGCAGTGACGCGATGATCAAGGGGTCGGACACTGACACGTTTCTCAGTGTCGTCGGACCCGTGTTGGTGACTGTGAATTGGTAGGTGATGATGTCACCCACATCTGCCACGCCGTTGGCCAGATTGAGTGTGCCGGTTTTATCCAGCGTCATCGAAGACAGGGTAGAGAATGGTGTAGTGGCTGAGTCGGTGGCGGACACCGGCGTGCCGGATATGGTGGTCGCATCAATGCGCGCCGTGTTTGTGATTTCGCCTGCATCAAGATCGGTTGGCAGAATGGTGTATGTTGCTGTGGCGGTTAAAACGTCACCCGGTCCCAGGACGGCCCAGCCCGGTGTCGCTGTGTCGGTTGAATCGCCCAGCAACCCTGCATCAGAGAAAAGAGAAAAGTCAGACGCGGTTACTTTGTCATCGGTAAGGACGACATTATTCAAAGTGACGTTGCCGTTATTGCCCGCCGTAAACGTGTAACTAATGGTTTCGCCCGCGTCGGCAACACCGTTTGAGTTGGCGTCATTGAAGGTTGCAACCTTGTCGAGCGTGAGTGTGGCGATTTGATCTACCACGTCCACGTCTTCGGTTGCTGTTGCCCCAACCGTAGTGCCGCCGAAACTGCCGGTGGCAATCACGGAGTTGACGATCTCAGCCATGGACGGGAGAGCAGAACCCCAGAGCACAGCAGAAGCCAGAAGGGCCGCAAGGGTGAGCTTGCTGCCTTTCTTTGTCTGCTGGGATGGGGGTGCCGCGATCATGGTTGAGGTGTTCGTTCCGCCGTTACTGCAACGTATCGACGTCGGACTGGGTGACGATGTAGGTGGCGGTGTATTCCGCCTCGTCGCCCGGTGCCAAGACGTTGATGGTATTGCCGGTGTTGGTGGAGCCCGTGTTTGTGATGAATGACACAAACGATGGCGTCAGGGCATTCAACACACCCTTGTGGGTATCGGCGAGTGTCACGTTGGTAATCGGCACTGTGCCGTTGTTCCTGACGCGATAGGTGTAAGTAACAGTTGTGCCCGCGGGCACATTTGTATCGAGGTCAGCCACCTTGGTAACTTCGAGGCTCGGCAGAATGTTGAGCGGTACAGGTGAGGAGCTGGTACCGTTGACAACCACAGGTGCAGCGCCCGGATCATAGTTGCCGCTGGCTGTCACAGTTCCATCAATGTCGTTGTCGGCCGTGCTGGTGGCCAAGGCAAGATCGCCTGGCACAATGGTGTAGGGCGCCGATGTGAACGTGATGACGTCATCAGGCCCGAGGATATCCCAGTCGCCGTCAACTGTTGCGCCTACATCGGAAGAGTCGTTCAATGTTCCAGCACCAGCTGAACCCGCATCAGTGGTCACTGACGTTGGCGTGATGAAAGAGAGTGGTGCACCAGAAGCTTGATGTACATCGCTGACTGCAACATCGCGCAAGGTCACGTTGCCGGAGTTGGTGACGGCATAGCTGTAAACAATCTGATCGCCTACGTCAGCAAGCCCGTTGCCGTTAACATCGCCGCCAGGCGCAAAATTGAAAGTACGCACCACATTGATGGCTGGCGCATTATCTTCGACGTCAACACTTTCATTGGCCGTATCCGTTACACCACCTGGTGGTCCGGATGGACCTGTACCAGTGACGGTGACGCTGTTGGTCACTGCCGCGTAAGCTGTGATTGATCCTGCCATGAGCAGCATCAATGCCAGTGGACCAGCGATTTTCATGACACCGCAAAACGTGCGATGTGCCCCCATGTTGTCGTTCATCGTTCTCTCCTGCTTTTGAACTTTTTCTGTGATTGGTTTTTCTGAATGTGCGGTCATTGTTTGGTGTCCACATCGTTCTGCGTGATGGTGTAAGTTGCTGTCAGAGTGATCACGTCGCCGGGTGCGAGGGTGGACCACTGGCCGTCATTCGGCGTGCTGTCGGTTGAATCGTTTACGGTGCCTGCGTCAGTCGTCAGGGTTTCGTTGAGGGGCACCGGGCCTGGACCGCTGCCAAAATGGGCGTCAGTCAATGAAATGTTGGTCACCACTTGGTTGCCGGTGTTTTGAACGGTGTAAGTGTAGGTGACGAGTGTGCCCGCAGGCACATTGATGTCTGGTGTTGCAACCTTTGTAACCACCAACGCTGGTGCTGCCGGAGCGACAATGACTTGCACGCTGTCGGTGTTGGAGTTGACGGGTTGGCCGTTATAGATGCCAGTCGCTGTCGCATCATTGTCAATGGTTGCAAAAGCGCGTTCCGACCCCGCCACGGCCAACAGCAACACAAATGCCAAACGAACAATGACGGGGCTGGTCATTGCGCTTTTGACTGTGCTGATGCTGTAGCGGGGTTGGTTCATGCCGTTGCCCGCTGCCCGTATATTATCAATACAGGCAGCCTTTTGCGTTTCATCAACCAGCGTCCACTTCAGCTTGGGTGACAGTGTGAACGTAAGTAAACGTCACAGTGGCACCGGGCTGAATGGAAGACCAAACGGCGTTGTCTGCGGTTACGTCCGATGACGTTACGGCTGGTGTTGCGGATGCCAGCGGACCGTCAGATGTCAACGTTTCAGCGCTTGGTTCGCCAGACAGGGCTGAACCTTCGTGAATATCGTTGATCGTCAAGGTGCTGACGGCGACGTTGCCGGTGTTTACCACAGTGTAGGTGTAGGTGATGATGTCACCCACATCGGCGACACCAGCTGAGCCGTTGTCGGTTGTGATCACCGCAACCTTGTCGATTGACAGTTTCGGATTGGCCGGAATGGCAACTTCTGCTGTGCTGGCTGTAACAGGGCCCAACGTACCTGTGGCAGGCGTACCTGTTGCAGTGGCTGAGTTTTCAACAGCATCGCCGCCTGCGACGGTTATACCTGCAGCGCGGTAGGCATCAACTGCTGACAGCGTGTAGACGGCAGTGAAGGTTCCACTTTCGTTTGGCAACAGGGTTGCACCACTTGAAGCACCGTTGGTTGTCGAGACCAGCGTGAAACTGCTCAAACTTCCGGTGCCCGCAAGGTTGTTGAAAGTCGGACCAGAGTCGACAGGTGTTACACTGTTGATCGACACGTTGCCGGAGTTGGTGACCACATACGTATAGGTGATCGTGTCGCCAGCGTTGATGACGCCGTCAGTGCCTAGTTCAACAGGTGCTGCACCTGTCTTGGCGACGGTGAGTGTAGGAGCACCGGTGGCGACTGGCACCGAAGCTGTGTCAGACGGTGCAACCAATGTACCGGCAGCGGGACTACCGTTGGCGGTGGCGGTGTTGTCGATGGCAGCCAAGGCAGGTGCGATTTGGCCGGTAAACAATGCCAGCGTCAGCGCAGATGCTCCGAGCCCGCGCAAGAGGCCGGAATGGCCACCCCGCGTGTACAGGGATGTACTTTCAGTCATGAAGAAAACTCCATTTTCATGTCTTTCGATTGAGTTTGAGGGTGGGTTTGGGTGTATTCGCGTCTCGCCAAAGCAAGGGCCTCTCCCTGTGATGAGGCTGACTTGGCCATTACCGGTCTGATCATTGGATCGCTGTGGCTGAAATCAGAAAAGCATGCATAAGCGGGCCCTATTCGGCCTTCTTTCACGCGCAAGGCGCACGTGTGATTCCCCCAAGCCAAAGGCCTTTGGATATCACCACGAGCACTTGCAACCCAAAATGGGTTCTGCATTCTCGATCTCCCCAAATTTTACGCATAAGAACAATTACTTACAGGGTGCACGACTCAACGGAACCGAGACGCAACACGCGACGCAATCTTAAATAGAAAGTTGCCCGCTGGCCGTACAAATGCCTGCGTTGATGCTTAAGTTTGGATGGTTAACGAGCAGTTAATCCGGCAGCCAATTCGTGCCAAAAAACGCCATGCTGTTAAGGATTTACAAGGATTGAGGCGGGTTCGTGTCGCGAACTGACTAACTCAAATCAGGACTATTGTAAGTTGTCGATGTCGGCCTGCACCACGGTGTAGACGCTGGTGAATTCGACGACGTCGCCCGGTGCCAGTGAGTCCCATGATCCATTGATTGCTGCATCGGTGGAGTTGCCGGGCGGCGACGTCAGAACTTCATTGGTTGGAACCGGATCTGTTCCATATCCAATATGCGCGTCGCTGATGGTCACGTTGGTCATGGTGACGTTGCCGGAGTTAGTAACCCGATAGATGTAGCTGATGATGTCGCCCTCATTGCGGGGCACAACGGAGTTCGGAATTTTCTCGACCATCAATGCCGGTGTGATGACCAAGCCCACCGTTTCTGAATCATTCGCTGTGACAGGCGACGCGTTGTAGGTGGTCGATGCAGTCGCAGTGTTGTCAATGTCGCCATCACCGCCGCCGTTGGCGTTCAACACCGATTGGGGGACAGTATAGCTCAACGTGCAGTTCTCTGTGGCTCCTGCTGCGAGGGTGGTTACTGTTGCAGCCCCACTGCTCGGGCAGACAACTGAACCCAAAGGGTCCGTGACGCTGATGGCGTTCAAAGTTGTATTGCCGGAATTGTTGACGGCAATGGTATAGGTCACAACAGTTCCAGCTGCTGAAACGCTTGCAATACTTGCCGTTTTTGTAACCGTCAGTGCTGGCGCCGCTTGGGCGTTGGTGAAGATGCAATTGATGTCCGCACCAACACGCACAGCAGCGCCGGGGATTGTGACAGCACCATTTGCGGAGGTCGCCACGGGATTGGTGTTGCCAGACACAACGCTGTTGGCGTCTGAACAGGTCACGCCCGCTGTGACGAACGTCAAAGGCGAGGTTTCTGTCAAAGTGACGGCAGTGCCGGTGGTGGTTGCAATCAGGCGCGTTGGAGATAGCGGTGTCGCTGTGTTGGTCGCAGTGGTGTTGATGTTGGCCACAGCTCCGGTCAGATTTGTGTCGGCAAAGCTGAATGGGCCGCCAAATGCGCCTGTGGTTATTTTTTGAACCGATACGGTGGGTCTGCGAAGGTTTGTGAATGTGCACACAATATCACGACCGGCCGATGTTGCTGCGGCATTCAAGGTCAACACGTTGCCTGCAAACGTTGCAGTTCCACCGGTTCCCATGCCGGTGCAGACGGTGGTTTGAATTTCCCAGAAAGTCGCGGGCATGGCTTCGGTGATGTCTGTCGCAGTGCTCGCTGCTGTCAGTGTCATCAAAGTACCCGTAAAGATGCCACCAACGGTTGTTGTTGTGATGGTTTGGGCTGCCACGCCATTGGTGCCCGTGAAGCCGAAATCACCAACCCCACCGTTGGAAATCTTGCGCAAGGTGAGGGTTGGAAGCTTGATGTTGTTGATGGTGCAGGTTGAGGTTTGCGCCAGCGACAATGCAAGGCTTGAGCCCGTCAATGTTCCAGCCGTGCATGACCAAGTCCCCGCCGTGTAGCCCGCGGGTCCAGTTTCGCTCAAGATATAGGTGCCAGAAGAGACACTTGCATTGGTCACCGCAGGAGCGCCCGTAATGCCGCTGATGGTTACAGGTCCGGTCGCTGTGAGCGTGAAGGAGCTTACAGTGGAAGGCCCTCCACTTGTGTCTGTTACCGTTTTCACAAGTGTGAGGACGGGAGCAATATCATTGTTGTTGATGGTGCAGGTTGCGGTTTGGCCAACGCTGAGCGCAAGATTTGAGCCTGTCAGCGTTCCGGAGGTACAACTCCATGCGCTTGCCGCGTAGCCCGTCACACTGGTTTCAGACAGCGCATATGTGCCTGCATTCACCGCAGCATTGGTGACAGGTGCGGAACCTGAGACGCCGGTGATCGTTGTTGGACCTGTGGCGGTGAGCGTGAATGCAGCGGTGGTTGCAGTGCCGCCGTTGTCGTTGGTGATTGTTTTCACCAGCGTCAGGCGCGGTGCGACGTCATTATTGTTGATGGTGCAGGTTGCCGTCTGGCCTAAAGCAAGTGCGAGGCTTGATCCTGTCAGGGTTCCAGCTGAGCATGACCATGCACTCGCGGCATAGCCAGCAACCGAGGTTTCGGCAAGCGCGTAGGTTCCCGCATTGACAGTGGCATTGGTCACAGACCCCGCACCCGACGTACCGCTGATTGTCACAGGGCCTGTTGCCGACAAGGTGAAGCTTGCCGTTGTCGCTGTGCCGCCATTGTCGTTGGTCAGCGTTTTCACAAGTGTCAGCACCGGCCCAATATCGTTGTTGTTGATGGTGCAAGTGGATGATTGACCAATTCCAATGGACAAGTTGGAGCCCGTCAAGGTACCGGCAGTGCAGGACCATGAGCCCGCAGCATAACCAGCGACATTGGTTTCAGAGAGCGCATACGTACCGGCTGTCACAATTGCATTGGTCACTGTGCCTGAACCTGACACGCCACTGATTGTTGTCGGGCCCGTTGCCGTCAGTGTGAAAGCCGCTGTGGTGGCCGTGCCGCCGTTGTCGTTGGTAATTGTTTTGACCAACGTCAGGCGCGGCGCGATGTCATCGTTATTGATGGTGCAAGTTGCAGTTTGTCCGACGGTGAGGACCAAACTTGAACCCGTCAATGTGCCTGAGGTGCAGCTCCATGCACTCGGCGTGTAGTTGGCCAGCGCTGTTTCTGCCAATGCATAAGTACCCGCGTTCACTGCCGCATTGGTCACGGCTGGCGCACCTGATACACCGCTGATGGTGGTGGGGCCTGACGCACTCAAGGTAACGGAGGTTGCTGTGGCCGTGCCCCCATTGTCGTTGGTCACGGTTTTGACGAGAGTCAGGCGTGGTGCCACGTCATTGTTGTTGATGGTGCAGGTTGCTATTTGGCCAACTGAAAGAACGAGGCTCGAGCCCGTCAACGTACCTGCTGTGCAGCTCCAGGCACTGGCCGTGTAACCGGTTACAACCGTTTCCGAGAGAGTGTAGGTACCTGCATTGACAGCAGCATTGGTGACCGTCGCTGCGCCCGATATACCGCTGATGGAGGTGGGACCCGCTGCTGATAACGTGAAGGCTGCGGTTGTGGCTGTGCCACCATTGTCGTTGGTCACGGTTTTGACAAGAGTCAGGCGTGGTGCCACATCATTGTTGTTGATGGTGCAGGTTGCATTCTGGCCATTGGTCAAAACCAGCGATGAACCTGTCAAGGTTCCAGCCGTGCAGACCCAAGCGCTCGCCGTGTAACCTGTTACCGCCGTTTCACTCAGATTATAAGTTCCTGCTGTGACAACTGCATTGGTCACGGCAACAGAGCCAGAAACACCGCTGATCGACGTTGGGCCAGCCGCGCTCAACGTGAATGCTCCGGTGACGGCGCTGCCACCATTGTCGTTGGTTATGGTCTTGACAAGCGTGAGAACTGGACGGCGCAATACCGTTACCGTATCTGAATTCGACTGCAAACGGTTTGCGAATGGTTGTGCTCCGGTTCCCACACCAGCGATTGCAATGTTTGATACTGTCCCAGCCGTCACGTCAGCCGCCGTGACTGTGTAGCTCGCTGTACATGTATGGGTTCCACCAACCGCGATGCCTGCAGCGGGAATGGCCGGACAGGTAAAGGTCCCAACCTTGTCATCCTGAATTTGTATGTTTTGCGTTGACCGCAGGGGTAAAGGCCCAACGTTGGTGATCACGTAGGTATAGTTGATTATATTCCCTGCCACCGAAAAATCTGGCGTTGTGGTTTGCTTATCCAAGGTAATCGAGTTCGCCGTTGAAAACCCGCCACCACCCCACAAGCCAACACCACGGGCAGCCGCGTTGCCCGTGTTGCTGTTGCGTGCATTTTCTGAAACTTCGTCATAAACCACCGTCGCAACGGATGTTCCGTTTGGATATGTGGCGCGCAAACTTCCGACAGCATCATTGTTTGAACTGGGTGAGGTGAAGCCAGTGTTAAAATAAAAAAGACAATGGGCCTGGTTGGCTGCGATATTCAGATTGGTCGTCGCAGCGCCTGCGGCTCCTCCGGGCGGAGTTGCTGTAAATATTGTGCGATAGTTTGCAGCCGTACCTGAGGCACCCGGGCCTGTGCTTGGTCCGATCAGATAATCAGTGTTGGTGCCGCCACCCGTCGGTGCGCCATTGATGTAGGCGAGAGTTGGATTGCCAACGTCCCCGGTCAGCGTGACCATGTCGCAACGGTCAACGTTTCCAGCGCCGTTGCCCGCATTGTTGTCGACGGGGTCAATGTCCGTCACCAAAAAATTCAGTCCGTTGACGCCGACGGGTGTTGTGGTGCCTGGCAGAAACAACCGCATGACACCGGTTGCAGGCGCCTCACCTGCCGCTCCCAAACCGGCACCAGCATCAGACCCTAAGAAGATGTCATTGACGCCGCCCAGCAGCGTTGTGTCTTCCAAGGGTGAAGCAAACGCATTGGCGTTGGTGTGCTGCAACACAAGATCTATCTGAAAGCCATACTGGTCTGTCAAAACAAATGCGGGTGGATTTGAATTGCCTCCGGGATAAACAAGAGTGTCCCAGTCAATCGTGAAATTGCCTGCTTCGACAGCCGAGGGAAGAGTCGTCAAAGCAACAGCGACCGCTGCCACGCGCGCGCATGGACGCGCAGCGATTGCCAGCTTTCTCAGCAGCTTTTTGAGAACTCCAGATCGACCAAACAAAACTCTATTCCCCAGAAATAACGCGTAAGGCCATTCGCAAAAATGCTCCCTGCTTTGCCACACGGTTTCTCAGGTATGAATTAGGATCGTTAACGAGACCTTAAGAGGTTGTAGGATTGTAGCACACGGTGGGCAGGCGAAATTTACATTCGATTAAATTTTAAGCCCAGATCCTCAAGCTGCCATTGCCCTGCTTTTAACATGGCTTCCAATACGTCCAAATCCAGCTTGCTATCGAGGTTATGGCTGCGTTCAGGGGGCATTTCAAAGCCGATTGTACCTTCGGGCAGGAATTTTCCTTCTCGCAGAAACACCTCACGGCCAACAACGTAAAATGCTCCATTCAATGCGAATGGCTGCGGTAAAGCTTGGCGCGGGCCTTCGTAGTGGACGTTCAGATAGGGCTTCAAAACACCCTGCTCCAGCTTCTTCAGCTTCTCAGGCCGGGG
This sequence comes from Hyphomicrobiales bacterium, assembly GCA_031421835.1. Lineage (GTDB taxonomy): Bacteria > Pseudomonadota > Alphaproteobacteria > Rhizobiales > Aestuariivirgaceae > Aestuariivirga. Next base: position 16,078 of record JANOPL010000114.1, read on the forward strand.
TTCGTCGTGTTTTACGATGCTGGTTGAAGCAGGTGCAGCTGCCGTGAAGTAGGCATCCAGAAAAGCTTCGCAATCGCCGAGCGTTCTGAGTGGAGATGTGACTTGCAAAAGCAAGATGTGGTCCGAGGTTACACTCATATCATCAATCACATGGCGGACGACAACAGCTGATGTGGCAGTATCGTCGGCCAGTTCAGCAGGGCGCAAACGCGGGCATTCCGCACCTTCGGAAACTGCAATTGCTTGCATCTCAACGGAGTCCGTTGAAACAATCACCCGTTCAACGCGGCTGCAATGTTGCCCCAGCCTGATGGCGCGCGCGAGAAGTGAACCGCCCTTGTAAGTCCAAAGATTTTTACCGGGAATGCCTTTTGATCCGGCGCGCGCCGGAATGATGGCCGTTATCGTCGGAGGCACTGCCATCAGTAGGTCAAGGTTTTTTCGATGGTGAGTGGCACGCGCGCCAAGACATCTGCGATGTTTTGGCCGGCATTGCCATTGCCATAAACCGTGTCGGTCGGTGTTTTGCCATTTGCCCACATGGCAGTGATGGCTTTGAGAATTTCTGCCCTGTCGTGTGAAACGTCAACGACATTCTTGCCGCGGTCACGGCGGTTCTGGCGTGAACCGATGTTGATCGCTGGCACACCCAAATAGCTGCATTCACGAATCGCCACAGATGAATTTCCGACGATGCCGTTGGAATTGATCAGTAGACTGAGGAAATCCATCGGCGACATGTTCTTGTAAAAATGTGCATTCATGTCCGGATGGGTTTCGCGGAAACTGCGAATGGCACCGGAGGTTCCGTCCGAACCTGCATCCACATTCGGCCAGAACCACAGGGCTTGATGGCCTGATGCGTGCACAGCTTCCAACGTCAGGCGCATATGCGCACGGGCATCATCATGGGCTGTTGTGACGGGGTGTTGCATGACCACCATATAGGGCTGTTGCGTATCCACCGGCGCCCCGACCCCGGTGTAACGCGCAATCACCGCAGCAACATCGCCTTTGTCGTTGCCCAACGCCTCTTTGGCCAGATCAATGGAAGGGCAGCCCGTCACAAAAACCATGTCAGCGTTTTCACCCATTTTTACAACACGTTGTTTTGCATTTTCACAGGACACCAGATGAATGTCGGCCAATTTGGTATTGGCGTGTCGCGTTTTTTCGTCAATGGAGCCTGTCACTTCGCCGCCTTGCACATGTACCAGCGGAATATTCATGTAGGCAGCAGCAATAGATGTGGCGATGGTTTCATATCGGTCAGCAATGGTCACAACCATATCAGGTTTCAGATCATTGAAGACGGTTGCAAGTTCACCAAGGCCCAGCCCCGTGGTTTTGGCTGACGCCACAAGGCTTTCGCCTTCCAGAACCATGTAAACAGAGCGGTCGATTTTAAAGCCTTCGCGCTCGATGACTTTTGCCGCATTGCCATAACGTTCAAGCAAGGCTGAAGCCGCAACGACCAACTGTAATTCCAAATCCGCATGATCTCGAATTGCTGCAAGGGCCGTGCGAATGCGTGCGTAACTGGGGCGGGCCGTGATGACGACGCAGACTTTTCTTTTTTTGCTCAACTTAAGTCATCCTGTTGCAACGGCGTGTCTTTGAACACGGCCCGCTTTAATGTGCGGCCAATCGTATTTTCCAGTTCGGCTGCTGGAATGCCCGTGCCCGGTTTTTTCAAACCGAGCATGTCACGCGTCAGTGTGGTGCCAGCTGTCATGTCATGCAGTGGCACGATGCTCTTGAAGAATATTTGCCGCATCGGCGCAGTGCTGGGATCGACAGTGTTCTTCTGCACTGGGTTTGCCGCCATGCTTTCGATGAAGCGCACGCCATCAACCAATTGTTTCATTTCAGCTGGTGTCACGGAGGCAACCACATCAGGCCCAAACATGTCGCGACTGAGCGTCAGATGCACTTCGATGAGTTGCGCCTTGTATGCAGCCACTGCGGCGAGTGTTGGATAAATTGTGCCGGAATGATCAGACAGACCGACGGCACAATTGTGTCTGGCGCGGAGCTCATCCAGCATGTTGAGACCGATGGATTCGGGTGGCGACGGATATTGTGTGGTGCATTGAAAAATCGCGAGGGGGGAGCTGGTTTTGCGCACCACGGCAGCGGCGGCGTCAATTTCACTGTGAGGGCTCATGCCCGTTGACAGCATGACTGGTTTTCCGCCGCTGGCCATGTGTTCGATCAACGGCAAATTTGTGAGCTCACCCGATGCCACTTTCCAGGCCGACATGCCAAGTTTGCGCAGCATGTCCACTGCGGCGTGGGAGAAGGCTGAAGATAAAAATATCAGGCCTTTGTCTTCGGCATGCTGCTTCAACCCGGCCCACGCCTCAGGCTTGAATTCCATTCGCTGCCAATATTCAAAACGGGTTTCGTCCTGCCTGGAAAATTTGACGCGCCACGGTTCAGACGGTGTGCTTTCTTCTGCAGCAATATGGGTTTGGAACTTGATGGCGTCTACGCCAGCAATCGCTGCTGCATCAACAAAGGCGTGGGCCATTCCCAACGAGCCATCGTGGGCTTGCGCCACTTCAGCAATGAGAGTTGCCGGTGCTGTTGCGCTTTGCTGTTCAAGCCAGTGAGACATTCAAAAAACCAAGATGGATTACGTCTCAAGGTCTATAGGCGAAAGCGCGAGCCCGATGCAATCCAACTGTGATTTGAGTTTTGATGGTACCACCACCCCGGCTCGAACGGGGGACCTCTAGATCCACAATCTAGCGCTCTAACCAACTGAGCTATGGCGGCACATCAAAATTTCGCACTGCACGGCAGCGCGTGAATGGTTCACTAGCCGCACATCCCTCAAATTACAACCCGCAAAAAGTAAAGGCCCCGCATTTCTGCAAGGCCTTCTGAAAAAAAGCTGCCGGGGAGGACGTCGGCTTGCTCTCGTATTTGTGTATCAGGCCGCTTTATTGAGGAAAGGCTTCATCACTTCGGCCATTGGAGCCGATGTGTCCTTGAGCCAATCGGCATAAAACCGTCCGAAAGCTTCGGTTTGCTTGGCAACAACGTCTTGCTGTGTCTTGAAGAAAGACTGTTGCACAGCCCAGAAAGCTTCGGGTGTCTTGGCGGCCAGTACTTCGCGGGTATAGGCGAAAACTGCCTTTGTGTTGTCTTCAGCGAATTCAACTGCCTTGGTGTTCAAAGTAGCGAATTGGGCTTGGGTTTTTTCGATGGTTTCGTTGATTTGCATGGTGCACCTCTTAAAATTTGACCGTAACATTGATGTAGTACAGGTTATGCTGCATTGCAACATTTATTTTGCATTGCAAAACGCTACCCACAGGTGCTTGGTTAATGAAAGGTGGACGAAACCTTTAAAAAGCGGCTAACTGTCGAGGTCATTGCCGTAAAGCACGGCAACGGCCTGTTTTTTTGTGATTGTGTTAACGTCCATGGTATCAGCCGCGCCCACGCTAGAGGATTTGCGAGAATCGCCCGCACCGGCTTGGCTGTGGGATTCGATGCGTGGTCGCATCATCTGGGCCAATCGCGCGGGAGTTTCGGCATTTGAGGCCACGTCGCTGTTCGATTTAATTGACCGGAGTTTTGACCCCAAAGAAGCTGGAGTAGCGCGGGTACAAGAGCTCGGCTCAAATCTTGAACGGGCGGAAAGCCAACGGGCGCTTCTTTATTTCCCATCGGTGGGAGCGGTTGTACCGCTGGACTGTCGTTGTTGGCTGCATGCCCTGGCTGATGGGCGCAATGGCGTCCTCGTGGTGCAGGAACCGGAAAAACCCGTATTGAGCAAAGCGCCGGACCTTTTGGCGGGATCGATACTGTCTGGTCTTCCTGTACCGATACTCGTGTTGGATGGTGATGGCCGTTTCATTCACGGCAATGCTGCTGCCCAATCGCTGCTGGCGAAAGAGAACTATACCAGTCTTGCCGAATTGATTGCGTCAGATGAACGGGCCACAAATCTGTTGTCGCGTTTGGTGGAAACCAGCTTGGCAACGTCGACCGAAACGGTGGTTTTACAATCCTCCCCACGGTCCATTCGCTGCACGTTGTCGCGCAGTGATCATTCGGCTTTGACGTTGATGCTCGAAGACATCACCGAGCGGCGTGCGCTGGAACACGATATTCTGTCGCGGCAAATTGCTGCCCTCGATGCGAAAGTCTCACAAAACCCATCGGTCAGTGTTGACGCGCCTGAAGCAGCTACAGCTTTTGAAAGCTTGGGCAAAGCCATCACCGAAACCATGAAGGCCCAAGATGCGCCGGCGGTACGCGTTCCTGAGCAACGACAGGCAGAACGCCCGAAGGTTCCGTTTGTGCCTGATGCCGTGCGCCTCAGTTTAGAGCGAACAGAAAAAGCAATTCTTGTGATGCGGCAGGGCGAAGCCCTGTTTGCAACGTCACATGCTGTCAAAGCGCTCGGTTATGACAACACCGCCGAACTTTTCGAGGATGCTGAATTATGGCAAACCCTGAATGACAGCAGCACCGGCGCAACACTGAGTTTAAAAACAGCCAGTGGCGAAAGGGACGCATTCTGTTGCACCCGTGCAAGCATTCCGTGGTTGTCAGGTCCCGCCGATCAGTTTGTTTTGCACGCTGCATCACAAGACATGCCCATGCTCGAAATGGACGTCAAAGCACCTGCTGCGGTCATTTTGGCACCGCCAGTCGTTGAGGTTTCGCCATCTTTCCCGGAACCAGCACCGCCACCGTCGCGCGATGAAGCCACCATTGCGCATGATGAGTTGAAGGCGATTTTGGATGTTGCCTCTGACGGCATTATTACTCTTAATTCTGAGGGCGAGATTTTGAGTTTCAGTGCCGGGGCACAGTCGATATTCGGGCAGAATGAAAAAGACGTGCTGAAACGCCCATTGATCAACCTGTTGAAAGTTGACAGCCGCAAACTTGTGCGCGACTATATTGCAGGTCTCACGGGGCCTGGATTGGCCAGCGTGTTCAATGATGGTCGTGAAGTCGTTGCCGAGACGCCAGATGGTGGAAGCGTACCGTTGTTCATCACCATCAGCCGGTTGCAATCTCCACAATCGCGCGCCAGCTTGTGCGCAGTCGTTCGCGACATCACCACGTGGAAGCGCAATGAACGGGAATTGCTGAAAGCCAAGGAAGAGGCCGAAGCCGCAAACCGCCAGAAGTCTGATTTCCTGGCGCGCATCAGCCATGAGCTACGCACGCCTTTGAATGCCATCATGGGGTTTTCCGATGTGATGCGAAGCGAACGCTTTGGCGAGTTGCGCAACGAAAAGTATCGCGGTTACGCCCAGGATATTTTCAGCAGCGGCGAACACTTGCTTGCACTCATCAATGACCTGCTCGATTTGTCAAAAGTTGAAGCGGGCAAGCTTGAACTGAATTTTACGGCCGAGAGTTTGGCTGATGCTACCGACCATGCCGTGAAACTTCTACAGGAAGATGCCCGCACGGCGCGGGTGTTGGTGCGCACGGCTTTTCCAACAAAATTGCCACGTGTTGTGGCTGATCACCGGTCACTTCGTCAGATCATGACGAACCTGATTTCCAACGGCATCAAGTACACAGATGCTGGCGGTCAAGTATTGGTGTCGGCGGCCGTTGAAAGCGATGGCACTTTGGTGATGCGGGTGAAAGATACCGGCATCGGCATGACTGATTCACAAGTGCAGGATGCCTTGCAACCTTTCACGCGAGTTGAGACAGCGGAACGGCAACGCCAGGGCACAGGACTTGGATTGCCCTTGACCAAGGCACTGGTCGAGGCGAACCGCGCCAAGCTGCGCTTGAACAGCGTGCCTGCACAGGGCACTGTTGTGGAAATTATTTTTCCGGGCACCCGCGTGCTGGCAGAATAGGCCTCGCCTGTGATGATGCGCCAATACTGGTGGGCCATTTTACTTGCCGCTGTCATGGCGCTCCCCGTGCTTGCAATATTGGCTTTGGCGTTGCGCGGTGGCGTTGGTACGTGGCCACATCTTTTCACGTCAGTGCTGCCCGGTTTATTGATCACCACGGTTTTGTTTTGCGGGCTTTGCGGTGCTTTGGCTTTGGTGTTTGGTACGCTTTCAGCCTGGCTTATCAGTTTTTATGATTTTCCCGGACGACGTATTCTAAGTTGGATGGCATTGCTGCCACTTGCCCTGCCCGGCTACATCATTTCGTTCGTTTATGTGGACGCTCTTACGTTTTCAGGGCCTGTTCAAACTGCATTGCGGCAATGGATGGGGTGGACCAGCCCGCAGGACTACTGGTTTCCCGAGATCCGTTCATTGCCGGGCGCTGCGATTGTGTTGTCATTTGCACTTTACCCTTATGTTTATTTATCTGCGCGAGCTGCCTTCCTGCGGCTTCCAGCCAATCAGATTTATGTGTCGCGCACGCTTGGCCGCACGGCTTTTCGCGCCTTGGTGGAGGTGGCCTTGCCGCAAGCCCGAACAGCTTTGTTCATCGGAACAGTGCTGGTTGTCATCGAGTGTTTGAACGACATTGGAGCGGCCACGTTCTTTGGCGTGCGCACACTGACGATAGCCGTTTATTCGACATGGCTTGACCTTGGAGACCTTGCGGGTGCGGCGCAACTGGCGTTGTTGCTGGTCGCCGCACTGGGTGTTCTCCTGTATGTTGAGCAGCACGCACGTGCGCGACAAGCCGTTACTGCCCAGAATGGCGGCCAGAGTGTGCGAGAACCCCTCACAGGTGTAACGTCTTTCCTTGCGGTTGTGGCTGTCGCTGTGCCTGTGATTTTGGGTTTTGTGTTGCCATGTCTGTTGTTGGTCAAATACAGTTTGCGTCGTTTCGACGAAACCTTTGACAGCGCCAACCTCAGTGCATTCGCATCATCCGTTTTTCTGGCAGCGATGGCGTGCGTGTTGACGCTGGCTGTGGCATTGGCGCTCCACTATGCCAAACGGAGACATGGTTCGGCACTCCTGTCGTTCACCATGCGTCTGGCCAGTCTGGGCTACGCGTTGCCGGGGGCAGTGTTGGGCATAGGACTGCTGGTGCCGCTTGGACAATTTGACCTTTGGGTCAACGCGCTGACCACAACGCTGTTTTCATGGAAGCCAGGCCTTTTACTGTCGGGTGGAATGATCACTTTGGTGTTTGCCTACGTGGTCAGGTTCCTGATCATCTCCCTCAGCAATGTCGGTGATGGCATGGCTAAAATTCCTTTGAACCTCGATCATGTGTCACGCACATTGGGCCGCACACCGTTCAGAACTTTCGTGGAGATACAATTGCCACTGTTGAAACCTGCCATGATTGCCTCATGCTTGCTGGTGATGGTGGATGCAATGAAGGAATTGCCTGCCACGCTCATTTTGAGGCCGTTTGATTTCGAAACCCTTGCGACCCGCGTGTTTTCCTTGGCCTCATTGGGGCAATATGAGTCAGCTGCCATTCCTGCGCTCGCAATCGCGGTGGCAGGTCTGATCCCGGTGATTGTGTTGTCGCGCAGCTTTCGAACAGCTGATGAAGCCTGAACCCACGCCATCAAATGGCCGCAAGGGCCGTCTCATAAGTTGATCATGTTCAAGTCCCGCCCGCTGTTTCTTGTTGTTGTGACGCTCTGTCTTTTGATGGCGGTGATTGTCTCGTATTGGGTGGCGTTGATGCCACAACGGGGTTTGCGCAATCTGAAAGCTGACATGCTTGAGACGTCGGGCCTTGTGCTTGACGCCAAGCGGGCGCGGCTAGACATCAGAAATGGATTTGGCGTTTTGTTGGAAGATGTGACGCTGTCAACGTCCACCACTTCAACCTGGCAGCTGTCTGCGAAATCCATGGCACTGCCGGGACTCATGGGGGGCAACGTGGTGCTTGATCAAGCGGTGCTTGATGTTGATGTTGCAACTGTCAACGCCGGAGCTCTTGGCTTTCCCAATCACATCACACTCCGTGATGGCATTCTGAAAATGCGAGACCCGGCGCGCCAGGCCGTGGTCGCCGTCACCGACATCAACGGCGAGATTTCAGCAGTGGGTGCAAAGGGCTTGCAAGGCAAACTGGCCATGGTGTGGGGCTCGCAGGTCTCCGATCTTGTGTTTGGCATTGATGATCTTGAGCGCTTTGCGTTGACCGGCAGCCCCATGGATCTGACGCTGAAAAGCAAAGCCATGTTGTTTGGCTTCTCCGGACAAGGCCGCGCGGACAACGGTTTCAAACTCGCCGGACAAGCCACAGCCGACGCCACCGACATCGGCAGCTTTTTCCGTTGGTTAGGCATGTCTGTTCAAACCCTCGACGGCGGGGGTGCGGTGGCGCTGCAGAGTGGTTTGGAAACTAACGGCCTCGCAATGACCTTCGGCACCCTGAAGGGTGATGTTGGGGGAACTGAACTCAAGGGCGGTGTTACAGTTGCTGCCGGAGCCGATCGGCCAAAGCTTTCAGGCAACCTTAATGTTGCGACACTTTCGCTTTGGGGGCCAAAAACAGACACCTCGGTATTAGCGCAGCCTTGGTCAGAAAAGCCAGTTCCAGTATCAGATTTTGCGGCCATGGATTTGGACATGACCGTTACTGCGGATCAGTTGAAACTGCGGCAACGGAACTGGGGTGCAGTAACGGCTCAATTGAAAAGTTCTGACGGCGCCATGACAATGTCTATGGCCGACCAGAAAATGGCAGGTGGCATGGGTCAGATCAACGTGATCCTCGCCAAAGCCGGTGTCTACCTGAAGATGCAAGCACAACTGGATATAAGATCTGCATCTGCCCAAACCCTTTTGGGCGGGTTGTTGGGGCTGGACGTGATTGATGGCGCAGTGAATGTCACTGCGACTTTGAAAGCCAATGGTCAGTCGATGGCCGGTATGGTTTCGACGCTCGAAGGGCCCTTGAAGTTCTCCACGCAAGATGCGGTATTGCGGAAGGTTGATTTGCTGAACGCCGTCTCCCAGCCGCAAAAGGGCTGGAACCCCCAGGACGCTTTGCGAACAGAAAAAATGGCCTTTGATTTTGACACATTACTTTCCGAAGGTGTTGCGACCTTGCGTTCAGGACTTCTGCGCTTCAATGGCGTTACGCTTAAACCCAGCGGTGAAATCGACACCTTGCGGCAAGCTGTTGCGGTGCAGTTGGCGCCATCGGGAAAAAACACCGACGCCAACATGTTGATGAGCGGGACATGGTTGGCACCGGAGTTTTCGGCGGCGGACAGTCTGAAAGAAAAGACTGCAATAACACCACCCGCCAATTGATTGCGCGTCCGGGAAACGGCACAATAGAGGCATGATCAGAGTTCAGGAACAGGCCTTTGATGTTGGCGAAGAAGTCAACACCATCAAAGGTGGCAAGACACAGATTGGTGGTACTGCTGTTTTTGTGGGAACAGTGCGTGACATCAATGAAGGTGCAGATGTGTCGGCACTGACGCTTGAACATTATCCAGGCATGACAGAAAAGGCCCTTGCCGCCATTGAAGCTGAGGCACGATCGCGCTGGGTGCTTGATGATGTTCTGATCGTCCACCGGTTTGGCCGCATGGAGCCCGGTGAGGATATTGTGTTGGTGATTTGTTGTTCAGAGCACCGCGACAACGCGTTTGATGCCTGCCGTTTTCTGATGGATTACTTGAAAACACGCGCACCTTTTTGGAAGCTTGAAGAAGATGGCAGTGACGAGACATGGGTAGATGCACGCGAAAGCGATGACGCGGCGGCCAAGCGCTGGACCAGATAATGCGGTGGAGCAGCATTCGATATGAATGGGCCGGCGTTGCTTTCTTATTGGCTGTGCTGTTTGCAATTCACTATTTCAAGCCGGAATGGACAAGTGTTGTGATTGAGTCACAGCAACAGCGCAGTCATTCCTATCACGCCATCGATGGAGACTCGTTCAAGGCTGGCGACACCGAAATACGACTGCACGGTATTGATGCGCCTGAGTACCGCCAAACGTGCCGCGATTCTGGCGGCAAACAGCACCCCTGCGGCAAGCTGGCGCGTGATGTCCTGTCGAATCTCATCCGTACACGGACGGTAGCCTGCAGTATCATTGATCGTGACCGCTATGGGCGGCAGGTTTCGGTGTGCAAGGATGGCCCTTTGGAGATCAACCGCGAGATGGTGCGGCTGGGTTGGGCCGTTGCCTATCGAAAACACGCTCTAATTTATGTTTCAGCAGAACGCGAAGCGAAGGCGGCGAAACGTGGCATTTGGGCTTGGAACTTTGTGAGGCCAGAAGATTACAGGGCCAAGAACCGCGCCGTGCAGGGCAGTGCGTCTGGTATTGAGTTCAAGGACGAATAGTTAAACAGCAACTGCACCCTTGCCGTCATGCTCAAAACACAGATCCAGTACGCGTTGCAAATCAGCCGCTCGCCGGAAACCGGGGTCGCCGTTTTTACCTTCGATGCAGGCGGTTACGAACTTCCTGTAGTTGGTTTCAACGGGGGTTGGTTTGATGTGGTTCCATGCCATGGTATTGACGTTGTCGCCCAGACACATGCGCAGTTCCGTCCAACCCTCGAAGTGCTTGACCTCAACCGCGCCCTTGTCGCCGTGCACTCGCAGGTGCAGTTCATTGTCGTGGCCGGTCATGAAGCGTGAGGCCTGGATGATGCCGAGGGCGCCATTGCCGAATTCAACCGTCATCACCGCAGAGTCATTGGCGTCGAGCGGATAGTCGCCAATCTTGTCTCCCGGTGCCTTGTGAAATGTCTTCAACCGGGATTGAATTGATACTGGCATGGCATCACAGGCGAAGCTGGCGAAGTCCATGATGTGAATGCCAACGTCACCCAATACGCCCAAGGAACCATGTTTGCTTGACAAGCGCCACAGCCACATCGGCAACTCGTTCCACTTGCCCCAATGGTTACCGACCAACCAGGATTGGCGATAGCTCGCCTCCACATGGCGAATGTTGCCGAGTTGTCCTGACGTCACCAGTTTGCGCGCCTCGTGCAAAGCCGCCACATTGCGATAAGTCAGGTTCACCATGTTGATGAGACCCGCGTTGTCGGCTGTGGTTGCCATTTCATCAGCCAATTTGAAATTTTCTGCCAAGGGCTTTTCACACAACACGTGCTTGTTCGCGTGCAGCAACTTCATGGTGGTCGGATAATGTATGGCGTCCGGCGTCACGTTGGTGGCGGCGTCAAACTGGCCCCAAGCGATGGCCTTGTCCAAGTCTTCGAAGTGATGCTTGATGCCGAATTGCTTGGCAAATTCTGCCGCCCGGCCGGGCACCACATCAACGGTGCCAACGAGTTCACAGCGCGGGTCTTCGCTGAAAGCGGTGGCGTGGGCCTTGGCCATGCCGCCGGTGCCGAGGACAAGAATACGAATTTTTTTCATTGCGCGTTACCTGAAACCCTCTTCACCATCTTCGTGCAGGCGCGGACCTTTGATTTCGAGTGGGATCGGCGCTTTATCGGCGGGCACGTTGGGTGAAGGGTGAATGCCAGCCCATGGCTTTGAAGGGTTGTAAGCCCAGCGCGTGGCGTTCTTGATGACTTTCAGCACCATGGGATTGTGATAAGCCGTGTAAGCTTCATGGCCGGGGCGGAAATAGAATATCTTTCCAGCACCGCGTTGATAGGTAACACCTGAGCGGAACACTTCACCGCCCTCGAAATGCGAGATCATCACGGTTTCCAGTGGTTCTGGGATCGAGAAGGGCTCGCCATACATTTCCTCGTTTTCAATCTCGATCATTTCAGGAAGGCCCTGGGCAATCGGATGATTGGGATTGACGATCCACACCCGCTCTTTTTCGCCCGCTTCGCGCCATTTCAACGAACAGGGTGTGCCCATGAGCTTCTTGAAAATTTTCGAATAGTGGCCGGAGTGCAAAACAATCAGCCCCATGCCTTCCCAAACGCGCTTTGCAACGCGCTCAACGATTTCGTCCTTCACATCGCCGTGGGCGGCATGGCCCCACCACAGCAACACGTCCGTCTCGTCCAATCGCTTCTGCGAGAGTCCATGTTCCTTGTCGTCGTCCAGCAAGGCGTGATCAACAACAAAGTCCTTGTCGCCCTGATAGGCATGCTTCAATGCGCCGTGCATGCCTTGCGGGTAGAGCGACGCCACAAGCTTGTTGGTTTGTTCGTGGCGGTGCTCATGCCAGATCAAAGTACGTATCGTCATTTGCCTTCAATTCTTTTTCCGTCTGCGTCAAAGCGATGAACAAGTGTGTCAGTTGCCTTCAAATGCACCTTGTCACCATTCTTGACTGTGGTTTTGCCGTTTTCACGTGCCGTAATTAACCCATGATCGGTCTTCACGTATATGAAACTATCGCTACCCAGCACTTCCGTATATTCAACGCTGCCGGTGATCGTGCCAGCTGATGCCTTGGTGACGATTTCCAAATGCTCCGGACGTACCCCTAGGGTTTTGCACTTCATGCGCTCGGCTGGAGCGCCTGTGATCAAGTTCATTTTAGGCGAACCGATGAAGCCTGCAACGAAGGTGTTGCCGGGCTTTTCATAGAGCTCCATGGGTGTGCCCACCTGTTCAACACGGCCCGCTTGCAGCACCACAATGCGATCAGCCAAGGTCATGGCTTCCACTTGGTCGTGGGTCACGTACACCATGGTGGTGTTGGGCATGTCGCGCTTCAGCTTCGCAATTTCCATGCGGGTTTGAACGCGAAGAGCAGCATCGAGGTTCGACAGCGGTTCGTCGAACAGGAACACCTTGGCCCCACGCACAATGGCGCGACCGATGGCAACGCGTTGACGTTGGCCACCCGAAAGCGCTTTCGGCAAACGGGCGAGATAAGGCGTGAGTTGCAACAGCTCTCCAACCTTCTCGACTTTTTTCCTGATCTCGTCTTTCGGAAGTCCCTGATTTTCGAGTGCGAAAGAAATGTTTTCATACACACTCATATGTGGATAAAGCGCATAGGATTGGAACACCATGGCGATGCCACGTTTGGACGGCGGCACTTCATTGACGACAGCGTGGTCAATTTCCAGCGTTCCCGACGAGATGCTTTCCAGCCCGCAAATGGAACGCAGCAGCGTTGACTTGCCACAGCCCGACGGGCCAACAAAGACCATGAACTCGCCCGACTTGATGTCGAGGCTGACGTCTTTCAGAATGTGGACGGCGCCATAGGATTTGTTGAGTTTCGTCAGTTTGATATCAGCCATATCAGCCTCCCTTTACCGAGCCAGCCAAAAGGCCGCGTACGAAATAGCGTTGCAATGCGAAGAATACAGTGAGCGGCACCACAATGGTGATGAAGGCCGATGCGGTGAGAATTTCCCAATTGCCGCCGCGTGAGCCGAGGAGTGCGTTCAGGCGACCTGTCAATACAAGTTGGTCGTTGCCGGATCCTAGGAATACGATGGCCACCAGCAAATCGTTCCACACCCAGAGGAACTGGAAAATGGCAAAGGACGCCAAAGCGGGGAAGCAGAGTGGCAACACAATGCGCAGGAAAATCTTGAAGTCGTTGGCACCATCCACCTGGGCTGACTCAATCAGGTCACGCGGCAAGCCTGCAATGTAGCTGCGGAGCAGATAAATCGCGAAGGGCAGCCCGAAGCCGGTGTGCGCCAGCCAGATGCCCAAATAGGTTTTCGACAGGAAGCCCGTGGCATTGTAAATCTTGAGCAGCGGAATGAGTGACATTTGCAGCGGCACAACAAGCAGGCCAACAATGACCGCGATGATAAAGCCGCGCCCCGGCAGTTTCATCCAGGCCAGTGCATAGGCTGCAAATGCCGCAATCAAAATCGGAATGATGGTAGCAGGAATGGTGACTGTCAGCGAGTTCACAAATGAGCGGCCAATACCTTCCGAGTATAATACATTGCTGTAATTTTCAGTCGTGAATTTGGGGGGTACCGACGTAATGTAAAACAGGCGCTGGCCGCGGTCGCCTTCAAAGGCGGTTGGTGATGTATAGACGTAGGTGCCATCAGGCTGAACCAGCAATGTCTTGCCGTCTTCCAGTGTGGCGGCAGTACCTGCAGCAAACTCGTCGGGCTTTGCAACCTTCAGACCATAGGCTTTCACGACGCCTTTGCTGTCAGCCCCTTCAAACAGGTTGCCTGTGATTTCGAACTTGCCGTCTTTTGACACTTGCTTGGCAGGCTCGGCCATGCGGCCTTGGGCCGAACGATCAGTCGTGGACAGTGCTGTCCACCAACCTGATGTCGAAATCAGATTTTTGTCGCGCAGCGAAGACACCAACAGGCCGGCCGTCGGGAACGTCCAGATGGCTACGATCAACAACACAGCCAAATGTAAAGCGAACTTGGAAGGTTCAAGTTTGATACGGTCCCACATATCAATGACCTCCCTTTTGTTCAGCATTGGCCTGACGAATGTTGTAAATCATGATGGGAAGCACGGCGAGCATGATGATGATGGCAATGGCTGCGCCGCGGCCAAAGTCACCGCCGCCGCGGAACATCCAGTCGAACATGAGATTGGCCAGAACTTGCGTGTCCCACTGGCCGTTGGTCATGGTCAACACGATGTCGAACACTTTTAAAACCAACACTGTGATGGTGGTCCAAACCACGATGATGGTGGTCATGATTTGCGGCACCATGATGCGCCAGAAAATCTTGAACGGGCCGGCCCCATCAATGGTTGCGGCTTCCAATGTGTCTTCTGGAACGCCGCGCAAGGCTGCACCCAGAATAACCGTGGCAAAGCCGGTTTGGATCCAGATCAAAATGACCATCAGGAAGAAGTTGTTCCAGAACGGCATCGCGATCCACACCTGGGGAGACCCGCCAAACCACTCAACGACGGCATTCAAGATACCGATTTGTTCCTGACCTTCACCGCGATAATCATAGACGAACTTCCAGATCACCGACGCGCCCACAAAGGAAATCGCAAGGGGCAGAAACACAAGACTCTTGGCCAATTGTCCCCACCAGATTTTATCGGTGAGAACCGCAATCACAAGTCCCAAAAATGTGCAGGCCGCGGGCACAACAAGAAGCCATAACAGATTGTTGAAGATTGAGGTGCGGAACTGCGTGTCGTTAAAGGCCCAGGTGTAGTTGCTCACACCTACGAATTTGTCACCGGCCTTGTCATGAAATGACAGCCAAATGGTTTGCAGCACGGGATACACCAGATAGAGCGTCAACAAGATCAACGCTGGGCCTAAAAAAAGCCAAGGCCGAATGGAAGATTGAAGTTTCAGATTTCGAATGGTGCGATCATCGTTGCTGGCGTTGACCGGTAACACCCGGTCCAACAGTGTGTTGGACCCGTAAAAATAAGCGAGGCAGCCGCCCACGCCTATCAACACTGTGATGAGTGCGGAAAACAATTGAGCAGTCATGGTCATCTCTCCCCAGCGACGCGCGAAGTCATGTGGCATGAGAACATCACGCCAAGCAGAATAAGTCATGCAAAAAAATGAAAATGAAAGCGGCCAGCGCCCCCTGCCCAGCCGCCTTCATGTTTTCGGGAGGAATTCGAAAACATTTTCGTGGATATGGTCGATTGCCGTGGCGAACCACGACAACCGTATTCAAGCCTTACTTGATTTCGTCCCAGGCTTTCTGGATGCCTGCTGCAACGTCAGCGGCGGATTTGCCACCGACAAAGTCCACCATGCCGGTCCAGAATGCACCTGCACCGATTTTGCCCGGCATCAGATCCGAACCGTCGAAGCGGAACGTGGTTGCTGTTGCCATGATTTCACCCTGCTTGCGGGCAGCGTCGCTGCCATAAGCTGCCGGGTTGGCTGACTTCAATGGCGTCAGGAAGCCACCGTCCATCATCCAGATTTCGTGGGCCAATGGCATCTTCAAGAAGTCGATGAAGGCGCGCGAGGCTTTTGAATCCTTGGTGATGGTGAACAGTGTGCCTGCACCCAGCACCGGCTTACCGAGGTCGGCCATGGCTGCGTAGGTTGGCATGTAGAAGAAGTCAGCATCACTTCCGAGCTTCGTGCCTTCCGGGAAGAAGGCCGGAATGAACGAGGCCTGATGGTGCATGTAGCACTTTGGTGGTGACGAAAAGAGACCCTTCGGGCTGTCGCGGAAGTCAACCGAGGCAACACCGGCTGCACCACCATCGACATAGGCATCATTCTTGGCGAAGGAGCCAAAGATTTCCATGGCGTTGATGACTGCCGGATCGGTGAACTTCACTGTGTTCTTCACCCAGCCATCATAGACTTCTGGTTTCTGGGTGCGCAGCATGATGTCTTCCATCCAGTCGGTCGCTGGCCAGCCGGTTGCACCGCCTGAACCCAGACCGATGCACCAAGGCTTGCCACCGTCCTTGACGATCTTGTCCGACAGGGCGATCAGCTCTTCCATGCTGTTTGGAATGGCGTAGCCTGCATCCTTGAAGTTTTCAGGGCTGTACCAGACCAGCGACTTCACGTCGGTCTTGTAGGAGAAGCCAAAGAATTGTGGCTTGCCGTCCTTGTCGTTCGAGGTTCCGATATCGACCCATGATTGGCCGGCACCGTAGTTTTCAACCATCCAGGCTTTATCGGCGTCCGTCAGTGGAGACATCAAGCCCTTGCCCGCGAGATCAGCAATCAGACCAGGCTGCGGCAAAACGGTGATGTTTGCGGGCGAACCGGCTTGTGTATCAATCACAACCTGCTGCTCATAGTTTTCCGACGACGCGTATTTTACATCTGCGCCGGTGGCCTGACGGAAATATTCGAGAACCACCTGCACGTGGGTTTCATCCTCACCACGCCAAGGTCCAAAAATCGTGAGGGTTTCGCCCTTGAGGTCAACCTTCTTCAATTCATCAAAATTTGCCCATGTCATTGGGCCTTCGCCTGGCTTGTACTTCAAGTCGGCTGACAAAGCTGGCGATGCCAACGCCAAGGCAAACAAAGCTGCCGATACGGCAAAACGCAATTTCATTAGATATCCTCCCTGTGATATTCCAAGATACTTATGGTCCCGAGCACTTTACGATCACTGTCGCTTCCAAAGCGCTTTGGATAATTTTCAATACGCGCGTGTTTCGCGGGAGTCAAGCCACCATGCGCTAAAAATGATGATTATCAGGCGTTCCTTGTTGCGTTGCAAAAATGTTTGCTGCACCTGCGAAGATTGGTTTGCGGCCACCTCCATACAACACTTGAAAGCGCTTTGGCTATTCACTAGTGTCCAAAACCATGAATTTACGTGACCTTTCGGCAATCCTGGGCTTATCGCAAACGACAGTGAGCCGCGCACTCAATGGCTTTCCTGAAGTGTCAGAGGACACAAGGGCCCGTGTGCGTGCGGCAGCTGAATTGCATGGCTACCGCCCTTCGGCTGCCGCGCGGCGGCTGGCGACGGGGCAGTCAGGCACTTTAGGCGTAGTGTTTCCGCGTGAACGCAATCTGCTCGGCGATTTGCTGTTCACCGAGTTTCTGGGAGGCTGTGTCGAACAGGCGTCAGACCGCGGCTATGACATTACACTCGCCATGGCGTCTGGTGCGCAAACAGAAGAGTCAGTTTATCGCCGCGCCGTGCGTTCAGCCCGGGTGGATGCCATGATTTTGTCCAGCCCGCTACTGGCGGATTCGCGGCTCGAGTTACTGCGCAGTTTAAACATGCCATTCATTGTGCATGGCCGCACAACATCAGCCGTGCCCTACCCTCATCTCGATATCGACAATGAAGGTGCGTTCTTTCAGGCCACAAAATTGCTGACTGATCTTGGTCATACCCGCATTGCGCTTTTGAATTTTGACAAGACCTTCAATTTTGCAAATGACCGCTTGAATGGTTACTTGCATGCCTTGTCGCTTGCGGGCCTGCAAAGGGTTTCGGCCTTGATTTGCGACAGTCCGATGATCGAAGAAAGCGGTTTGTCGGATGCTGTTCGACTTCTGGATTTACCCGTTGACCAACGCCCCACAGCATTTTTATGTTCCTCGATATCGCAAGCGTCCGGTGTGGCGCGCGTGGCGCGGCAGCGCGGCATGACAGTGGGGAGGGATATTTCACTGATTGCCCACGACGACCGCTTGCACGAAATGCGCGCTGAAACCTTTGATCCGCCGCTGACCGCCACCCAATCTTCAATCGGCGATGCGGGCAAGCGCCTGGTCGAATTGCTGATTAATCAGCTCACGGACAATTCCGCCCCGTTGGCCGCCGAGGTCTGGCCGGTGGACCTCGTCGTGCGTGCATCAACGGGTCCGGTTCCCACGTGAAGCGTCTGCTTATTCTTTTACGTGCCGTCAATGTTGGGGGAACAGCAAATCTGCCGATGGAGAGTTTGCGATTGGCGTTGACCACAGCGGGCTATCACAATGTCAAAACCTACATTGCCTCCGGCAACATCATTCTCGACACGGCGTTGTCTGTCGAAAATGTTCAGTTGCAAGTGAACGGCATTCTCAACAGCCAGTTCAACATCAGTGGTGAGCGCAGCATGGTGCGGGACAGCGTTGCTTTCAACCGGACAATCAAAACCAATCCGTTCAGGGACGCGGCTCAGCAGCGACCGACAATGTTGCATGTGCATTTTCTATCGTCCCAACCGCAACCTCATGCAGAAACAAACCTGACCAGCTACAAAGGCGCTGAGCGCCTGCGCCTTGACGGGCCGCAGCTTTATATCGACTATGTCAATGGTGTGGGAGAGACCGCGTTGACCGGGCGGTTTCTGGAAACAGCACTGGGCACGTCCGGCACGTCACGAAACTGGACCACGATACTCAAGCTCTCGGAGATGCTGGGCGAGGATTGAGGGTGGGGGGAAATGGTGCTGCCAGAGAGAATCGAATTTTCTAGACTGACATATCAACTTCAACAACTTCAATAGGTTAAGCCTTGCTTCCCGTTGGGGTTTGTACCACCCGCTTGTGTTGAGCGCAACTTTTAACGATGCAGAGTCGGCCCCACATCGTACCTGAACAATTCGGTCCCCTTAGTTTTGTGAATTGCGCGAATGGCAAACAACTCTGAACCGGGAAGCTCTTTAGCAACAACTTCAATTACCTTTTGCAGAACGGCAGTTGCCAAGTGTGCATCCAAGCCAATTTGCGGGAGTGTCATGTTGAAGCGCCTTTCTTCGGCAGTGTCATCAGTACGAATTGTAATTGTAACCATGACTTCCACTATGTGTTTCTCCCGCTTGGCTTGACTTGAGAACTGTTCCAGATACGGCTGGTTCCAAGTGAGGTGGGTTGTTTTTGGAAAGGCTATGCCAAAGCAAACACCACCTAAAAATGACGCTTCAACTGAATAGTCTTCCTGCTTATTTGGATTCCAACGGTTCGGATTTCCAAGCGAATGGTGGCGAAGCGCCCCTCGAAGCTCGACGATTTCCGTGATTACATTTTCGAGTTTCGTTGCAGCTAATCCAATCGACTTAAATCGTATTGCATAAAGATGATTGTTAGGCTTGTGGTCCTTGCACACCTCTTTCAACGCGTCCGTGAAGTCTGACTGTTCTGAAAGTAATTTGACAACTTTTCTAGTGTTGCTTTGCCCTTTGCAAAACTGGCTTTCAAGAAAGAGAAAGAAACTATTGTATGCGTCTATTGAGCGGCCAACTTCCAAGGCTAACATTGCTTCGCGATAGTGTGACATAAGTTCAATTTGCGGCTTACCTTCATCAATCGCGAGGAAAGCTCGCCCAAACGTTTCAAAGGCTTCCTTACCACGTGCTCGCGGTCGATACCGATTGGTGCTGGCGCTGCTCACATGAATCTTGTCAACTTCGTTTGCATTTTCCGCATTAAATGTTGATGTCGGATTGTCGAAGTCGATGTCGATGAGAATGAAAGCGCAAAGTAAACTCTGCCATGCCCTCAAATCATATTCAGCGAGGTGCACATACTGATCACTTTGGTTGCCATGGATTGTTGCTTTGATATCACCAGTTTCGTGGGATTCAATAGTTTGAGCATATGCAACTGGTAGTCCAGTCCACATTACACTTACTGATATTGCAACATCGTCTTTTGTTTGAATGAAATAACTCTTGGTGTCAGAGGCAATGGGAAAAGGGTTTGATACATAGACCCTGTTTTTGATTGGGAACGATACAGCTAATTTCATGTTGTCGTCGTGTTTCGCCTCTGGATCATCTATGCTCTCGCCATATCGAGCCTTGCCATTATGACGATTGCCTTACTCTGGCGCAATGTGACCTAGCAGAGCGCGGACAAGTGTCAGAATAGTATTACGGCGCGGTGACACTCCTATTACGGTGACACTCCACTAAACTTACGTATCTGCGGGATGAACGCGTTTTTTGATGTCTTCGCCGAACAAAAGGGGACGCTTCCCTTTTCTCTAATTTTCTTGCCCATACTTCAACGCTTTCAACCGCCCCTCAACGTCGTCTGCCTGATCGTCCTCAGACTGTTGTTGATAGGGCCACTCCCAGTCGTTTGCCCATTTCTGGACTATAGCTAGATCTAACTCAACTACCGCGCGGTGTCAAGCGTTATTTTCCTATTTGCGGAAATAACCGCCTAGATCTTTTATTTGTTCAGCTTTTTCAGTCGCGCACCGGACCAACGCTTCCCTTTCTGAATTCTGGAAAAAGGGAGCAGTCCGAAACAAGTGCTGTGAATATGTCGGAAAATGGTGCTGCCAGAGAGAATCGGACTCTCGACCTCTCCCTTACCAAGATAACAGTCTTCTGATTATTTAATATAATCAACACGTTGACACTGTTTTATCCTTCTGTAATATGACTGTCATACATTACAGAGGTTCACAACATGTCCTTTTCATCGCAAAGATCACGAAGAGTCGCAATATATGCCCGCGTTTCAACCGCGAACCAAACAGTTGAAAATCAGTTCCAGGAACTTCGTGAAGTCGCAAGGCGCAACGGCTGGCAAATCGTCGCTGAACTCTCAGACAGTGGTATCAGCGGTTCAAAAGGCAGAGACCAGCGTCCCGCATTTGACCAACTTTTAAAGCGAGCCACCCGCCGCGAATTCGATCTGGTCATGGTTTGGGCTATTGATCGGCTCGGTCGTTCTATTCAACATCTTGTTGGTTTTATGAATGACATTCAGGCTTTGAATGTAGATTTGTATGTTCACCAGCAGGCGATAGACACAACAACACCATCAGGTAGGATGATCTTCGGAATATTTTCGGCGTTAGGTGAGTATGAGCGGGAACTAATGCGTGAACGTATAATGGCAGGGCAGCGAAGGGCACGAAGTCAAGGCGTGAAAATCGGACGCCCTACGAAGATGAATGACGCGGTAAGAACTTCGGTTCAACTTCTTCGCGGAAACGGCATGGCAATTAGAGAGATTTCAAAAAAACTAGAAATTGGTGTGGGCACCGTTTACTCAGCATTAGCACCTTCATAAACAGCAAACCCGCCTGATCTCAACAGAGGACTCACAGCATGGTGGATGAGAAGCCAATTGCCGCCGACCACCTCAAACGTACGACGGAGCTTGCAAAACGGATACACAATATTTCGATCCAACTTACAGAAACTGTCAGTGCAAAACGCAATGATCGTGTCGCAATAATTTCGCTGGCTACTCAAGGAACAATTTTAGAGCTAGCTGACGCCGCCCTTAATCTTATTTCTAGGAACTCGACATCGGCGGCTGAGACAATTCTCCGATCGATGTTGGACGCATTTGCAAATCTATTGTTGCTATCGAAGAACGCGGACCATTTGATGACACTCCAAATGGATCATCACAAGGAATGGCTAAAAATACTCAAAGCTGCGTCCCGAAAGGACAATGAATTTCTCGACTCAATCTCGAACATTCAAGAGCTACCGCAACTTATCTTAGATCGGCAGATACAGATCAAAGAACTCGCAAAAAGGGGTGCTAAGCCGCTTATTGTCGAACAGACATTTGCATCAGCGGGCATTACAGAACTTTATGATGGAATCTATCGTAGGCTATCTAGCAGTGTACATCACGGACTAGGCGAAGTGCTACGGCGCCACCTCGTGGCTGGTCCCGACGGAATTGAATCTTTGATCATGTTTAAGGAACCTACCGACACGACAAAATATATGATTATCGATACCATATCAGGCATTCTTCTGCAGACTACAGCACTTTTCAACACCAGCCTCACCGACGCAAACAAGTCATATCTCGAAGACCTTAGGGCACAACGCGACAGTTTGAACAACGAAATGCAGGAACAATCGGGAACAACCTGATAGAGTCTTGAACAAAAAATAACCAATCAGCTTGGATCCAAAAAAGCGGCGTCGTGTTCGAACTATTTCCTGGAAGGAAATACTCCCTTTTCGACGTTCTCGATGATTTTTTTTGCGTCCCGTTTGTATCGCCAAGTTGTTTGAGTAAGCAGTCGTCTGCCTTCCTCAGTCTTAGTGTCTGACTTGCTTCGAACAAGTACGCCAACTCTATCACCTATTTTCCACATCGGAAAACCCCCTGTCCGACACTGTTGAAATACACGAAGTGCAAGACGCAATGACTCGATCTTGTACTCCCCATGGATACGGTATTTGGCAAGGCTTCTTGCTCTCAATTCTCTGACAAGATTTATTCTCTTCAGAACTCTTTTATTCTTTGCTCCCGATCCTTCACTGCTTCGACCCCGTTCTTTTAAAAGCCTAGACCTCAGCAATCTAGCAACCCCACTTAGCATCGTCTTATGTGATCGCATGATAGGAATCACAACAACAAGCGACCTACTAAAATCGACAGAACCCAAATCGGAAGAACTATCAACTGCCCAAGCCGCGCTATTGGTAGGCTCCGAGAATAGATTGGCACCGCGATCAATTGTCTTCCACCAGTTTTCAAAATCCGTCGCATGCACATCGCCAAAATCTAAAAAAAGCTTATTTAAAGTCCCCTGACCTCCTGATTGGCAGCACTTCTTGTATGCGTCGCTTTCCCGGAGGAAACACCACCATAAAAAGTAGATGCTATCTTCGTAGGTCTTTCTACGGACCATTTTCTTATTCCGAGTAACCTTCGGTCGCTTTGTCGTGTCTTTAAAGACCGGGTGCTGGTGAAGAAAATATCTCGCGCTTTCTGACATTGCCTAGTCCATTCAAATAATCTGAATACTCAACTGGTGGAAGCAAATGTATACAATCGAATTGCATCAATTGATTGTTGAACATCTCAAAGTGCTGAAAGCATCGTATACTGTGTGAATTGGTGGCGGATTTAATCGTCACCAACAAACAGAGAAAGTATATACAATGCTAACACCAAACAACTACAGCAATGCGACACGAATCGACAGATCTCTCACAGACTTCGCAGATTACCTGCACCTGTCTCGCGACGAGGCATTAGAGCTAATCGCAGATCGATTCTTTGAAGAGCTTGATAACTCCACGGGATGCCGCGAACGGACAAACGAGCACCTTTGCGGTCTTGGTTTGCCGCTACTAGGGGACGATCAGTACTTCTGCTGACACGCACCTAAAATAAAGTCCAGATGGGGAGTGGAATTGACATGTCGGTTTTCACTTCCCCCTTCCCAAACAGAGGAAAAGATATGAAAAGAATAAACGCGAGACAAGCTGAGATTGATGATCTGAAGAGGAATTTTGAACTAGCGGTGGTAGCCAACGGTGGCTGGTTTGAAGACATACGAACTCGCGGAGGTGGGATCAAATCGTACTACTTTTTTGAGCACAGACGAGAACAGTATGTTTGGCATAGTTCTTATAGCGACCGTAACGCGAAACGACTGGTCGGTAGTCAATTGGTGAGAACCTCCAGAAAACTAGGGATAGATAAATCAAAACACGAACTGGGGTTAATCTATTACGTAAATTCAGTTCACGGTGAATCTGACATTTTAAACGCCAGCGAATTTTTCAACTGAGTTTTCACGGGTGAAAAATGACACGGCTTGGACGGACGTCTAATTCCTCGCTGCTAAGTGCGACTGTGGGCAGGTATCGCAGGCGCATTGAAGCAAATTGGCAGAAAGCGACTGGAAGTGTAATCGAAGTGGCGAAAGCATGCGCTGAGGCGAACAAAGTGCTCGGTACTTTACAAAAGAGGGCGTTGATTGGACAGCTACCCTTTGGAGAGAGCGTTTTCAGCAAACTCGCGGCTATCGGCGGGGACAAGCGGCTGCATACGCAGCGGATGCTCAAGAATTTGCCCCCAAACTATTCAATCATCTACGAAATTACCCAACTTGATAATAAGCAGCTCAATGGGGCAATCCATAAGAACATTATTACACCTGGCGTCTCTCGCGCTGAAATTGTGACGATAAGGAAAGGCGGGGTGCCCAGAAGGAATACTCAAGGAGACGACAAAATGGCTTTTTTTGCCGAAATACTCCTCCCAAGAAGCATAAGTTGCGAGCGCCTAACACAAATAGCCATGTACTTGGCAAAACTTGAAGAGACCGAAGGCGCAGTCATTGTCCGACCTACCGATCTTCCAAAATATTGTCAGCTCGTTGAGAGATATGAACGTGCACTAGCACGATACCAAAGCGCGGTGCTCCAATCGATGAGGAAAACACTGAAGAGAGAGATCTCTAGTTTGAAGACACAAATACGCCATGGGAAGAAGACTACAGGCTTTTTGCGAGACGAGCTGGATCTAGACGTCCCTGTGATTGAGCTCCATGAGCGTGTTTACAAGGTACTCACGATGTTAGGAAGAGAAAGCGATTTTGATACTCTAAGACAAGAAGCAGAAAGAGCTGCGAATTCGAAAGCCCTAAGTGCAATATCGCGTGAGTTGGAAGGCACTTTCCCTTTTCTCGGAGCCAGTGACGGCAATGCAGCTGCGATCGAAGCAATTCGATCTGCCAAACAAAAACAATGGCGGAATTTCGGAGGATTGAAAGTCTGACTGTTCACCGTTTTGGCAGGGAAAGGATGGCAAGGCTCGCGGATCATATCTGAAAATCCTCGGACTATGCTGTTCGGAAACCAATTCGCCCTGCCTCTAAAGAAAGCAGTCAAATTCGATACTTAGCTCGAAGCAAATGTGACTTCTAACACGTTCGGAAAACAGATGATTGTTGAACAAACACCACTGAGAGAATGATGCTACACAGAAAGGTGCTAAAGCGGAGAGATTAATTAGCATTCAGCAGCGTCGACAATGTCCGGTTCGATAAGAATTCGAATACGATTTGCTAGAAATTGTTTTTCCAGTGGCTATGCCTGCAATTCTGCCAACCAATCAGAGCCCCAGATTCAAGCAACAAACGACCGGATACGAAGTTGGCAAGAAATGTTTATCTAGTCGCACAGCCATGCCACGCAGATTATTTTTGCCGATTTTCGATGAAATCTTTCATTGCTGCACTCATCCGTTTTTCATCCTCCACAATGCCCCGGAAGTTTTTTCGCTTTTTATCGTCCCAGAAGGAACTGCGCAGTTGTTGGCGTAAGAGCACAGAAATCAATGGACCTACAAAGGACAGAACAAAAAAGAAAACTAGTGCTTTGTTCCAGGGATAACTGATGTTTGAATTGGTCCAGACGTCGTAGGCAATGATCCATTGCAGAAAGAAGAAACCCACCAAGATCATAAGATACGATGCTGCATAAACTCCGAATTGGATCAATCTTAGTGGATTCAGAGCTGAAGAATAATTGCTAGAATCGAGATTGGGATATAGCTCCGGAATATCAAGTCTTGGATGAAGTAATTCTAAGACAGAAGTGCGCTTCTCACCATAAAGTTTTAACGACACCTGCTTTCTCAGCAATTGCAGATAGTTGATTTCATACTCAATGAAGTCGTTAAATATATTGGCTGCTATAAATGCAACTAGAGCAAACTCTTTAAGTTTTTCGACCTCTGAAAGGCTAATTCCCAAAAAGCTAATTTCTAGCTTCACGCCCAATATCGCACAGCAAAGTATAAGCGTCAGTATTGACACGTAGATGTTTATCTTCTTCCGAAGATCCTTGACCGATTCAATTTTTGCTGTGGCTTGATCAACAAGCTTATGCCCAACAAGAAACGACTTTGGTACAGACGCAATTAATTCGGCAGCATTTGCGTCCATAGCCTCTATGTCCGTAAGTCGCGAAGTTGTATGCGACTCTACGAATTTTCTTGCAATACGTCGATGACGCAGGAAGCTGAACATTTGATCTCCATGAAGCGACGACCAACAAGTCTGGTTGCCCCAATGATAGCTCGGTTCAAAAATCTTCCGCAATGTGTTGCGAAAGATATTTCTCCGAGCAGTAGATAGGAGGAATAAGCCTCGTTATCAGTTTCAGCATTTCTGCACCTGTGCAAGAGAAATTCGGCTTCCAATCGTGAAAAAGCGATGTATCCTCCTTCAATTCCATCTGAAAGTATGAATTTTGCCTCTTGTCGACATAGCAAAAAATAATCCTGAGTTTCTCGCAGAAAAGACGATTCAGCAGATCGTTGCAATGAGCGGCGACGGACGGTTGCGAGACGGCGGGACATGTTCCACCGAACTGAGGGAGTTTTTGGCACTTAAAGATGCAAAGACTTTGACGGGGTATGCGCAGTATTGTTTGGATAACAAGTTTGAGAAAAGCGGAGAAGTTCTTCAAGACTGCGTCAACGAAATGGGTCGTCGTCTTACTTACCAGGTAACTAACGGAAGGTATGCTGGCGTTCGCAATGATATTGGTTTCGATGGACTGTGGTTTGATGGCAGTCGACACCTGGTCATAGAAGTAAAGACAACTGACGCATATAGAATAAATCTTGATACGATCACAAACTATGGAACCAAGCTAAAGCAGTCAAACGCACTCCCTCCTGAAAACATATCCACTTTAATTGTGGTGGGCAGACAAGATACAGGTGATCTTGAGGCGCAAGTCAGAGGAAGTCAGCACGCTTGGTCAGTAAGGTTGATAAGCGTAGATGCATTGGCAAAACTTGTTTTTGTCAATGATCAATTTAGATCAACCCCGATGCTAGAAAAGATTCGCCGGATTCTTTTACCTTTTGAATATACTCGCGTCGACAACATCGTAGAACTGGTGTTTGAGACACAACAGGAAACGGAAGTGAAGCTCATCGCAGAAGCGGAAGACGAGAGTTCAGAAAACGATGCTTCCAACGCTGTGTCTTTGAACCAAGTTAGAAGAGAAATTGATTTCACCCCCCGGGCTGAACTCGACCAGAAACGGGAAAATATAGCTAAGGCATTTTTTGCTTCACGCCACACACTATATGACCAAGTGACAAGAACACACTATGTGAGCAAGGCTGGTGACTGTCACATTATTGTTGCCGTTTCGAAGAGATACGAGCGCGACTATCAACCCTACTGGTATGCACTTCATCCACATTGGTTAGAAAAACTTAGTGATGCAAACGAGGGCTATTTCATCCTCGGATGTATGGACAACAGTGTGGCATACGTTCTCCCTATCCCATTTATAACCAGCCATCTGGTCAACCTCAATAAGACCGAAAAGGTTGATGGAAAGACTTATTGGCACATTGCGTTAAACAGTGACAATGGAATTGTGAAATTGAACCTATCAAGAGTTGGCACTAAGGTTGATTTAAGTCCATATGAAATGAAGTATTGAGCTTGACTTTGCGGGGAGGTCAACGTGATTTTTTGGTTGTCTGTTGTCGTAGCTATTGCAGCATTTCTGTGTCTAGGCGCCGGCGAGAGCAAAATTGGAATTGTTCTCGTGGTTATCACCTTGGTGTTGCAATTCTTCGATGACTCGAAGAGTGGCTCATATCGAGACCCTGATTGTTTGACAATCGGTCGCGTCTCTTCCTGTTAGCCAATTCTGAACTGCACTTGCCAATCAAGTCCCACTATTCCGAAGGCGAACAGACTAACACTTTTGCACTATTGGAAGTCTATAATGCTGATTAACATTGATGCAGAGAAGCTAGCTGCCGCCCGCAGCGACTTTAGCTATCCCGCGGTCGGTCTCACAGGCACTTTGAAAGCTTTGAGCAACATTAAGTTTAACTCACATTACGCCATGGAGAAGCGTTTTCAC
>JANOPL010000115.1:0-13000 GCA_031421835.1 Hyphomicrobiales bacterium
GATCGTCCTTGATACATCGATTGCAGTTCACGACAGGCCATATCAGCCGAGCTTTGCTCATCGAGGTTGATGGCACGGGCGGCGTGCTCCTGGAGCAGTTCAATTTTGCGAAGCTGCGCCAGCCCCAATATTTCGCGCAGAATAATGGCGAGTGCCGCAAGGCCCGCAACAGCTGCAATGCCGAAGGCCACCCAGCCCAAAGCCGCATTGCGGGCAAAGAAACTCTCGATCAACTGAACGGTTGCAAGGCCCGCCCACATTGCAAACAGGGTGAAGAGGGCCGACACCAGCAAGCCCGCCCAGCGGAAACGACGCGGTGCAATGACATCAGCCGAGCGGGGCACCACTACAATATCAGCATGTTCCAACTCCGGTTCAAACACCAGTTTTGGCGAGGCCTTGGATTTTCTGGTTTTTGTTTTGACGTCGTCTTCATCGGGCAAGACAAAGGCTTGAGGTTCTCGATTGCTCATCGAAAGCGATCTCCCAACAGAAACTCGACGGTTTTGTCCAAACGGATATGGGGAAACGTGCCGTCTTTCAACAGCGGTGGGCGGAAGCGCAGGAATTTGAGTTTTCCTTCGAGCCGACCGTCGAGAGCCGCTGCGGCGTCTTTCGGCAAATCACCCGGAAAAACCGCTGCTTCCTTGCGTCCGTCAAACACGGTTTCACCCATCACTTCGCCCATTTCCGGCACCCCGACGATACAGGCCAAGTCTTCGCCGTTTTGTTGAAGCGTCGCTTCTCGCGTGGCGCGAATGGCCGAGAGGGCTGCCACATCGTAACGTGCCCCTGTTGCATCGGCCCGCGTTGCCGCCTCGGCAATCAGTGTACGGAGGATATTTTCCAGTCTATCATGACCCGAGTGATGCAACATGTCGGCTTTGGTTGCCGCGAAGAGCACCCGCTCAACACGTTTGCCAAACACTTCAGTGACCAGATTGTTTTCGCCCAAACGAAAGCACGCCAACACGTCGGTGAAGGCCTTGCGCAAATCTGAAACGGCTGACGATCCTGCATTCAGTGCGGTTAATGCATCAACCAGTACCACCTGCCGATCGAGTCTTGCAAAATGGCCAAAGAAGAATGGTTTGACGATTTTGCTGACGTAGGAGTCATAGCGGCGCTGCATCAACGCGCCATAGGACCCTGGAACCAATTGCGCATCGGCCCGCACGTCGAGCGGTGCAAAAGACAACAAGGGTGAGCCTGCAAGATCGCCCGGCAGCAAAAATCGTCCGGGCGGCAGGGTGGATTGCGCCACATCGGTTTCGCGGCAACGGGCGAGATAGGCCGTAAATTTTTGCGCCGCTTCCACCGCCTTCAGTTCATTGGCCGGACCATCGGCAGGTGTTCGCGCGACATGGTCAAGCCAGCCCTTGGCATGGGTCACGCGCGGCAATAGGCGGGCCGCTGCCAGTGTTGCAGCAGACCATTGTTGATAAGTCTGTGTCATCAACGGCAGGTCGAGCAGCCATTCGCCGGGGTAGTCGATGATATCCACATGCAGTTTGCCGCCGTGCAAATTGCGGGCAAGCAGACCTTGAGGTTCATACTCAATGGTCATTCGCAATTGGCTGATGCGGTTTGTGCTGTCGGGCCACTGGCGGTTTTCAGCCGTCAACAACGCCAGGTTTTGTTCGTAGGGAAAACGTGGCAGTTCGTCATTGGGTTGGGGTTCGAGGTAACAGCGCGCAATACGACCTTTGGCATAGGCGTCAAACACGGGCAGTCTGGCGCCCTTCAAAAGCGCATGCACCAGTGCTGTAATGAACACGGTTTTGCCCGACCGTGACAACCCCGTCACACCCAAACGCAAGGTGGGATTGACCAAACCTGTGGCAAAATCCTTGACGCCACCTGCCGCCAATTTCCCCGCATCCAGCACATCCTGAAACCCTGTCACGCCGTCCCGTCCTTTCTCTTCATGTTCAAGATAGGAATAAAAAGTGGCATCTTCAAGGTCTGGTGGAAATTATTTTTTACCAATGTTTTCAAGATCAAAAGGCGTCGTTTGGTAAACCTCGTTGATCCAGTTGCCGAACAGCAAATGTGCATGGGCCCGCCAACGGTTTTGCGGCGGATTTTTTGGGTTGTTATCGGGGTAATAATTGGCGGGCACGGTGATGTCTTTGGCAGCACCCACGTCCCGTTCATATTCCTCGGCCAGCGATCGAGTGTCGTACTCAATATGGTTGAACATGTAGAGTGCGCGGTGATCTGGATCATCAATCAGACAGAGGCCCATTTCATCGGACTCCATCAACACTTCCAGATTGCGGTTTGCCGGAACATCGCTGCTGCGCACTTCGGTCCAGCGCGATATGGGCATGGCGAAATCGTCGGCAAAGCCTCTGAGGTAATTTGATGACGGATTGAGATTGCGGTGCTGGTAAATGCCAAAGGCCTTGCTGGCCAGCGGATACTTTTCGACACCGTGAAAATGATGCATCGCGGCCTGGGCTGCCCAGCAGATGTGCATGGTTGAATGAACGTTGGTTTGCGTCCAATCCAGAATGGCTGCCATTTCCTGCCAATAGGTGACCTCTTCAAACGGCATCTGCTCGATCGGCGCACCGGTGATGATGAAACCGTCAAAGCGCTGCTGCTTGATGTCTTCCCACGTCTCATAAAACGCCAGCATGTGTTCCTGAGACGTGTTTTTCGGCGTGTGATTGGTGATGCGCACCAGAGTCAATTCAACCTGCAACGGTGATGCGCCGATCAACCGCGCGAACTGGGTCTCGGTTTTGATCTTGTTGGGCATCAGATTGAGCAGTCCGATGCGCAAGGGGCGAATGTCCTGGCGGTCGGCAGTGGCTTTGGTCATGACGCCAACGCCTTCTTTTTCAAGAATGCGGCGGGCGGGCAATTCATCAGGAATACGAATGGGCATGGGGGCTGAACTTATTTTTGCGCGATGGCGTTGCACACGAGGTCGACAAAGCCCTCGTCGGATTTGACATTCGGAATGTCCTGCATTCGCACAGTGTAGCCAAAGTTTTTCGCAATCTTCGCATAAAGCGGAATGCGGTGATGTAATAGCTGTTCAAAGCCCCAGACTGCAAATTCATCCGGATCGACGGCATCATTATCGGTGATTCTGTTCAGTGCTTTGTATTCCGCCCACTTGGTTTCAAGAAAGGCCGGTTGGTAATACATAGGCTTGGGGTTTTTGCGGAAGCGTTCCACCAGCATGGCGGTGTGTTCCGGGGTGCCTTCGATATAAAGCATCACCGTATGATCAGCGAGGGCGCGCAGAACAGGGTCGTTGGTGTCGTCGGGATTTACGACCTCACACAAGCTGCCACCAGAGTCACAGACGAAATGTTTGTAACGATAAATCTCATGGGACCGGCGGATGAATTCGGGCACGTCCTGCAAGGCGCGGATTTCGGCTTCACGGTGTTCCGCCTGGCGACGTTTGTATTCCGGAAAGGTAATGCCGCCTTTGTCCGGGTTTCCGGGCTTGCCCAGATAGGAGGATAAGGGTGCCAGATTATCGAACGTGATGTTGGAGCGGATGTAAATCGAGTCTGACAACAATAAATCCCGCAAGAAGCGGTTTTGCATGGCCTCGCATTTGAAATTGTCGACGATGTGCTCGTCCATATAGCGGGTGCCGATGCGGTAATCGACCGAGTATTGAAACCAGCCTGATCGGATCAACAAACTGGCAAGCGTGGTTTTGCCAACACCCGACATGCCAAAAACCGTGACGGCTTTTTGCGGGAGATTGCGAAAGTCATTGGGGCTGGACAATTTCATGGGCCTTGCTTTAGCGGGCCAAAGCAATCCCGGCAACCGTCTCAGAAATCCTTGGTCAGCCGGAAGTCTACGGCGTGGATGTTGAAGTCGTAAAGATCGATGTTCGACAAATTTTCGGTGTAACTGTAGGACAGTGAAGGCGCAAAGCCCAACAGATTGAGGTCGCGCTTGGTCAATTCAATGGTGCCGGTCAAACGTGTGTCCTTGCGAAAGGCCAGGGACAATGCGTCGTAGTCTTCAAATTTTGACCGTTCGACTTCACCTGTCAAACGCGTGGTGATGCCGTAGGTCAATTCCTTGTAGACTGTCAGGCCGGCTGAGGCCGAGTCGTAACTGGCACCTTCAGTGTCCGACTTGATCACGTCGTAACTGCCGAAAATCGAGGTGTTCAAAGTGGCATCGAAGGCGTGGGTCCATGCGGCGTTGAACATCAAGGCGCTGCCTTCCACGCCCTTGCGGTCGATGTAATTGCGCCATTCGTAAGTGCCACTGCCAGAGAGATGATTTTGTGCCGTAACCTGCAATGAGGTGGACAGTCTTGGCCCATAGGAAGCGTAGCTGACGCCCACCTTGTCTTTCTTGAGGGATTGGCTGGAAACGGCGCCCAGACCAAAATATCCATGTTCTACCAGACGTCGGATTTCGGCTGTCTGGCTCAAGCTGTAACTG
The DNA here is from genome assembly GCA_031421835.1 of Hyphomicrobiales bacterium. Lineage (GTDB taxonomy): Bacteria > Pseudomonadota > Alphaproteobacteria > Rhizobiales > Aestuariivirgaceae > Aestuariivirga. Next base: position 4,438 of record JANOPL010000115.1, read on the forward strand.
TTGAAGTCCTTGTTGTCATAAAGCCTCGCGTTGGCACCAGCACCCGCCACAAACGAAAAGTCGTTGCCCAGGCGTTTGGTGTAACCGGCATTGACGCCGCCCGCGACGCCAAAGCCGCTTTTGGCTTTGCTCGAAGAATTGATATCGAAGGTCTGGCCGATACCGGGTGCATAGATCGTGTCATGTTTTGACCCGCTGTTCAAATTGGTTGACGGGGCCAATGACACGTATCCGCTGAACTTATAGGGCTTGCGGGCGTCAACCTGATCAATGAAGGAACGGATGCCGGAAGCGGACTCTTCATTCGGGGCTTCGGCGGCCAGAAGTTGCAAGTGGTGCTTGGCGCTGTCGTCTTCCTGCAGTTCGACCAGGGTTTGTGCGAGTTCGGATCGTACCAGCGTGAGGCTGGGGTCTTTTGCCAAAGCGGCGCGGAATTTTTCTGCGGCCTGAGTGAGCTTGCCTTGGGATTTCAGCAGCAGACCTTCGATGAATAAGATGCGGTTGCCAGCATGCGGACCTTCAAGTGGATGAACAGCCAGCAGTGTTTCAACCGCTTCAACATCGCCGGTTTTTGCCAAGTGAAGGAGAAGTTTGACGCGTTCAATTTCTGGCGCTTGCTCATAGGCCGCCAATTGCTGTGCGTTCGGCGCTGCTGCACTTGCAACACCGTTCAGAAAAAAAGGCAGTGCGCAGAGGGCCGCGCACTGCATCAAAAAACGTCTGCCAGAGATCAAGGGGCGCATAATCCTGTCGCTACAATGATCGTGCATTTGGCGTTGAAGGAACCGTTCATGTCGAGGAACGCGCCCTTGTTGCCGTTCAAACCATTCGAACCGCCGATCGGAGCCACAATCTGGCCAGACACTGCAAAAATGCCGGTGGCTTCGGTGCCATTGGTACCAAAGAAACCACCGTAAAATGGATTGGCCGAAGAGATGTATGGATTGTTGAGAGTTGCCGTACCATCAAAGTTATTCAAAATCGGTGTGCCAGTGGTCGGCGCACCAGTTGCTGCTTTGATTTTGCCTTCAAGTGTGACTTGTGCATCATAGAACGGATAGTAGTTGGGCGCGATGCCAGTGCCGGTACTTGGTGTACCTGCAATGTTGCCAGCCGTTGTATTGGCTGCTTCCTGCGTGAACCACGTGTAGTCGTCATCGTTGAGAGCTGCTTGCTTTGATGTCCAACTTTCCGTCGACAACGTGCCTCGAATGTCGTTGGTGCCAAAGTTGGCGACGAGTTCTGATCGTCCCTGAATACGCCAATTGGCGTTCGGATCAATTTCAGCGCCATCAGGCTTTATCCAGTTTGAGGTTTTGGCTGTGCCTACAAAACGGCCGCGATAGGTTGCAGAACCGCTGGTTGGCATCGCTGTGGCAGCATTGCCGCCATAACTCCATGCGTGTTTGGACCATTCGTCGCCGTCGCGAACGCCATAGTGGGTTGTGTAACTGTTGTTGCTCCAGGCCCAGACTTGCAACACTTCATCGCGATTAACGGTCGGTGACGCGTCAACTGCGCGGTATTCACGATAGTTTTCTTTTGCGCCACCGTTGGCCTTCGATCCCATGTAAGGGATCAACTGATTCCAATAAAAATCTTCAGTTGTATCAACATTGGTGAATTGGTTGTACGTCACTCCACCAACCGTATGTGTGGTGGAGTAAACAAACGCACGGCGTATCGGATTATAGTTGATGGGATTTCCAAGTTTATCGGTCAGCGCGAAGGCAGCACCGTTGAGATGGCTCAATTCAATCCACGTCAGGTCTCGTGTACCCAACACAAATTCTTTCTGCTCAATTGCTACTGGAAACTGAGAGTTGGAAGGCGATTTTGTGTCGACTGCAAATTTCAATGTTGTTGGCTTGTTGGTTGAGAGGATGGCTGCTTCTGTTGCCGCCATTGTTGGTGTTGCTGCTGACGTCAAAACCGACAACGCCGTTGGGGCAGTTGTTGGCTTGTCAGCTTTTGAAGCGAAAATTGCGATTGTTCTTGTTCCAGTTGGTGTGGCTGTCGTGTTACCGCCAGCGCCTGAACCTGTGTTACCATTTGTGTCCTGATCGTCAGGAATGCCGTCGCCATCCGTGTCGGGTACAGTCGGCGTGGGTGTGCCGGTTGGAGTGCCCGGAATACAAGTTGCGGTTTGAATGGTGCAAACACTGAGCACGCCTGCACGAGACGCCACGCCCGATGACAGACCGCCTCCACCGCACGCGGCGAGCGCCAGAGCCGAAGATACCAGAGCCAGTACAGGATACAAACGCATGTGCACAACTACCTAAAAAATGACAGACTGTGTCAAATTGCACATAAGCCGCTAATTTTACGTTAAGCGTAGAGGAGATGGAGTGACCTAATTTGGAACGAGATGTTAACACTGTGGAAAGCTGGTATGAGGCCACTGCCATGCGGGGTGCAGCGCTTGCCTCACTTGCGGAAAACATCACAGCTGATGTGTGTGTGGTCGGCGCCGGGTTCGCCGGGCTGACAACGGCATTGGAGTTGGCCAGACTTGGGAAGTCTGTTGTGTTGTTGGAAGCAGGCCGTGTTGCCGGTGGCGCATCGGGTCGCAACGGTGGGTTTGTTTCAAACGGTTTCGCACTCGGCATTCAGGACGTTGCAAAGCATGTGGGGCTTGACGACGCGCGCGCTCTCTACGACCTCTCGCGCATGGGCACCGATTTTGTTCGCCAGACAATTGCAACGCATGACCCGCGTGTGAAGAGCGGAGATGGACTTCGCGTTTGTATCCGGCACGACGACAAAGGCGGACTGCATGCCTATGGTCGCACGTTGCAAGACAACTTTGCTGAACATGTCCAGCCGTCCTCCGTCGATGAGACGCGGTCGCTGTTGGATACAAAGCGCTACTTCACCAGCATCGCTTTTCCGAAGGCGCTTCATATTCACCCCCTGCGCTATGGCTTGTTGCTGCTCAGGCTGTGCCTTGAGGCTGGGGTCAGAGTTTATGAACATGAACGCGTCACGCATGTTGAAAAATTGAGTGATGGTGTTCGGGTTCAAACGAAGACGGGAGATGTGAAAGCCGGGCAAGTTGTCTATTGTCTGTCAGCTCTTGACCGCACACTTCACCAACCGACGGGCCGCGCGGTGTTGCCGGTTTCAACTTACGTGGCTGTGACGGAGCCATTGGACCAATCGGTTATTCGCACGCACGAAGCCATTGCAGACACGCGCCGCGCCGGCGATTATTATCGTTTGATTGAAGGCAACCGCATTTTATGGGGCGGGCGCATCACCACCCGCGTCAGTGAGCCCCGACGTTTGGCTGAAGCCATGCGCGGCGACATGTTGTCAACGTTTCCGAAATTGGGGCAACCCAAAATCGATTTTGCCTGGGCCGGCATCATGGCTTACGCGCTCCACAAAATGCCGCTGATCGGGCGGGACAGCCAAGGGCAATGGTTTGCCACGGGTTTTGGTGGGCATGGTTTGAACACCACTGCCATGGCGGGTGTGTTGCTGGCGCGCGCCATTGCAAACGGTGATGATCGTTACCAGCGATTTGCAGCCTTTGCCCCCCGCTATGCTTTTGGACCGCTGGGGCGGGTGGGTGTGCAAAGTACTTACTGGTGGATGCAGACCCGCGACAAATGGGAGGAGCGAGGTTGATTCCAATACCCGTAATCGGTGTTTGCTGCACAAGAGAAATCAAAAGCCAAGCAAAAACAGATGATTAAGGTCTATTGTAAGGGCTAGGGCAGGAAGGCTATAAGCCGCCGCATCTACGGTGGAGAAAGTACGCCTATGTCACTTGTGTTAGATCAAGATTACCTGCCCAGCGACAACGAGCCGTTCATGAACGAGCGACAGGTTGAATATTTTCGCCAGAAGCTTTTGAGCTGGAAAGAAGATATCATAAGGGAAAGCCGCGAAACACTAGGTCACTTGCAGGATGAAAACCACATCCTGCCAGACGTGGCTGATCGCGCATCCTCGGAAACGGATCGTTCACTGGAACTTCGGACGCGCGACCGTCAGCGCAAGTTGATTTCGAAGATCGATTCGGCCTTGAAGCGCATTGCCGATGGTTCTTATGGCTTCTGTGAAGAAACAGGTGAACCCATCAGCTTGAAGCGGCTGGATGCCCGTCCGATTGCGACCCTGTCGATTGAGGCGCAAGAGCGCCACGAAAAGCGCGAGCGGGTTTACCGCGACGATTGATGAGACGTGATCCCTGTTTGCGGCTGTGGCGTATAAAAAACCACAAGGGACATTATGCGAAACATGCTGTTGCAATATCTCATCGTCTTTGCCGTTTTTCTTGCAATTGACTTTGTCTGGCTCTCCAATGCCGGGCGGCTCATCTACAGGCCTGAGATTGGAGCGTTATTAAAAGATCAGCCAAATTTCGTTGTCGCTTTCATCTTCTATGCTTTTTATGCCGCTGGTCTCCTCGTGTTTGTCGTTGGACCGTCTTTGCTTTCACCCGGGTTGGGAAAGGCGCTGATGTATGGGGCATTCTTCGGCTTTGTCGCCTATGCGACTTACGACCTTACGAACCTCGCCACTCTCAAAGGCTTCACGTTCAAAATCGCCATGATTGATTTGTTGTGGGGAACCGTGTTGTCGGCCAGCGTCAGCGTTGCCTCGGTGTGGCTCATCCGCCTGCTGAAGCTCTAAACTTCGGCGCAGCTCCTGGCTTTTCCATTTTCAACAAAGACCTGTGCTGCCTCCAACAGGGCGGCGGTTGCGGCCGCCAATGCCGTTTCATCGCGGCCCCTCAGGACCAGATTTGTATTGAATCCGTGTTCGCTTTCGAACGGATAAGAACCTATAGAGAGCATTGGGTACTTGTCTTGAATGTCTTTGAGAGGTTTGGCGATGTCACCTTCTCCGCCCTCAAAGCGTACGGTACGGCTTTTGATGGGTACGCCACGCGATAATGTTGGGGCAACGGCATCCATCATGGCGTTCATGACCTTTGGAACGCCTGCCATCACGAATACATTTTCGAGTTTGAAGCCCGGCGCTTTGCTGACACTGTTTTCAATCAATGTCGCGCCATGGGGAATGCGGGCCATGCGCATGCGGGCGTCGTTCGGTTCACGGCCTATCGAGGCAAAATACTGCAGCAAAATCTCGCTGGCTTCTGGGTGATGGGAAATACCGACGCCAAAGGCTTTTGCAATGCAATCAGCGGTGATGTCGTCATGGGTCGGGCCAATGCCGCCCGTCGTGAACACATAAGTGTAGCGGGCCCGCAAGGCGTTGACGGCAGCAACGATATCCGCTTCATCGTCAGCGATGACGCGGGCTTCCATCAGGTCGATACCCAATGCCGTGAGATAGTCTGCGATAAAGCCCAAATTCTTGTCTTTGGTGCGGCCAGACAACACTTCATTGCCGATCAACAATACGGCGGCCGTCGGGGCTTTTGTCATTCTGGTGTTCTCCAAATTCAGACTGGACTTACAGCTTTGGCCGTGGTCCGTGTTGCTCTATGCGATTCAATGATCCTCTCATACGTGGCACGTTGCGCCAACGCTATAAGCGCTTCCTTGCCGACGTCACGCTGGAGGGGGGCGAAATGATTACCGCCGCTTGCCCCAACACCGGCACGATGCTGGGACTGACCACGCCGGGCCTGCAGGTTTACCTGTCGCGGTCCAACAGTGTGACACGCAAATATCCATATACCCTTGAGATTGTTGTGCGTGAGGATGTGGGCTGCATCGGGATCAATACCAATCACCCCAACAAACTGGTGGAAGATGCGATCCGCGGTGGGTTGGTGGAGGGTCTTTCGGCCTATGCCACGATCCGGCGCGAAGTGAAGTATGGTCAAAACAGCCGCATTGACTTGTTGCTAGAAGAACAGGGACTTCCCCCATGTTATGTGGAAGTCAAGAATGTCACTTTGTATCGCCGTGCTCACCACGCCGAATTTCCAGACTGCCGCACTGAGCGGGGTGCCAAACACTTGCGCGAAATGGCTACAATGGTGCAGGCCGGGCACCGGGCGGTCATGGTCTATTGCATCCAGGGGGGAAATCCCGTTGATTTTGCTTTGACGCCAGATTTGGACCGTGATTATTTTGATGCTTTCAAGGCTGCAAAAGCTGCGGGGGTTGAAGCCGTCGCATTGACCTGCCATGTGAGCGCTGACACAATAGAAGTCACGGGAGAGGTTCCCGTGTTGGATTTAGCATGATTGATCTCGACATCGACGAACGCAATCCGCGCATCAGGCTGTATCGCAAGGAAGACTTTGCGCACATGCACAAGGCTGGCAAATTGACCGCTGAGTGCATTGACGTATTGGTGGAAGCCGCTCAACCCGGTGTCACCACCGATACCCTGGAAAAGCTGTGCGTTGAATTTGCGCGCGATCATCATGCCGTTCCTGCAACGGTCGGTTATCGCGGGTTCAAACACGCGATTTGCACATCAATCAATCATGTCGTGTGTCATGGCATGCCAAATGACAAGCCGCTGCTGGATGGCGATATCGTCAACATTGATGTGGCGCTGATTGTTGATGGTTGGCACGGCGACAGTTCGCGCATGGCGAACATTGGCAATGTCGCCCGTAAAGCTGAGAGATTGGTCGAAGTGACCTATGAAGCGTTCATGCGCGGCATTGCAGCTGTGAAACCCGGCAACACCTTGGGTGATGTGGGTCATGCCATTCAAAGTTATGCCGAGGCCGAACGCTGCACTGTTGTCAGGGACTTTTGCGGCCATGGTTTAGGCCAGGTGTTTCATGACCATCCCAATGTGCTGCATTACGGCAAGCCCGGAGAAGGCGTGGTTTTGAAGCCGGGCATGTTCTTCACCATTGAGCCGATGATCAATCTGGGCAAGCCCCATGTGAAGGTATTGTCTGACGGATGGACTGCCGTGACGCGGGACCGATCATTGTCCGCACAGTTTGAGCACACCATCGGCGTGACTGACACGGGTTGCGAAATCTTCACGCTGAGCCCGAAAGCGCTGCACCAACCACCCTATAAAGTTTGAACCATGGCGAAAGCTCCGGACAAGGGATTGGAAGAGGGCATTGCGCCGCTTTACCTTGGCCACCGCGAGCGTTTGCGGGACCGGTTTCTGGTGGGTGGCGCTGATGCCATGCCGGATTATGAGTTATTGGAAATGGTGTTGTTCCGCGCCATCAAACGGGGCGACACCAAACCGATTGCCAAGGCGTTGATTGCGCGTTTTGGCTCCTTCGCGGAAGTGATCAGTGCGCCTGCAAACCTGCTGATGGAAGTGAAAGGGGTTGGCCCTGCCATTGTGACCGAGTTGAAACTCATTCGCGCGGCAGCCTTGCGCCTGGCCCGTGGAGAAGTGATCAATCGTCCAATTCTCGGCTCCTGGAACAGTTTGATTGAATACTGCCGGGCGGCCATGGCATTTGAGGAAGTTGAAACCTTTCGCCTTTTGTTTCTCGACAAGAAGAACCAGCTGATTGCCGATGAAGAGCAACAACGCGGCACAGTTGACTACACACCCGTCTATGCCCGTGAAGTTGTAAAGCGGGCGCTTGAACTTTCTGCATCCGCGATTATCCTCGTCCATAATCACCCCTCCGGTGATCCGACGCCGTCTTTGGCAGACCGGGACATGACAAAGAAAATCATCCAAGCTGCCGAAAAGCTGAACATTCAGGTTTACGATCACGTCATCATCGGACGCAAAGGCCATGTGAGCTTCCGGAATTTGCAGTTGATATGAGAGATACTGGCCATAGCCCGCAATTTTCGCTAAGGCATTTTCATGTCGCCCAGTGAAATTGAAAATCTGATCAGCCGTTGCGGTCTTGGAGACCGGTTAGCCTTTCGTTCACTCTATGCCGCGACCTCCGCGAAACTTTTTGGCGTGTGCCTGCGTGTCTTAAAGAACAGAACGGATGCAGAAGACGTGTTGCAGGAAACCTATGTCAAGATTTGGCACAATGCCGCCAAGTACCAAGTGTCGGGTTACAGCCCGATTACATGGCTGGTGACGATTGCGCGCAATCAGTCGATCGATCGGTTGCGGTCCCGCAAGCCCGATACGGCGGACCTGACGGAAGCTGATGACATTGCCGATACATCTTCTACACCTGAGCAAAGCGTCATGCTGGGTGGCGATGTGGAACGCCTGCGTTCGTGCCTTGAAAAATTGTCGCCGGGCCGTGCTGAAGCGGTCAAGGCTGCCTACATGGAAGGCTATAGTTACCAGGAGTTGGCGGAGCGTTTGAACCAGCCGATCAACACGGTGCGCACATGGTTGCGCCGCAGCTTGATCAGCTTGAAGGATTGCCTGTCATCATGACCAAGGGCACCCCTGATCACAGCGAAAAAGGCGATGTCACAGCGGCAGAATACGCGCTGGGTGTGTTGCAAGGCAATGCGCGTAGCGCATTTGCCAAACGCATTGAAAACGAACCCGCACTTGCAGCCGCCGTGCGCCAATGGGAGGAGCATTTTGCCTCCTTCGCAGGAGAAATTGCACCTGAACAGCCGCCGCAACACATTGAAAAAGCATTGGAAAAACGACTTTTTCCCGAGGCGCAAAGACCGTCATTCTGGAACAGTTTGGGTCTCTGGCGCGG
>JANOPL010000116.1:0-16329 GCA_031421835.1 Hyphomicrobiales bacterium
CCACCAGCCCTCTGACGTTCAGCCATATCGGGCGGGTTGACGATGTAAACAAGATTGATGCTGTTGCCGTTGCGATTGCCAAGCAAGCTGCGCTTGGCATGGATGTTTGCATCGCGGGTTCCATGTCGACCATGCGGCCCATGCAATCAGGGAGTGACCGCAACAATCTTTCGATTGATTGGTCAGGTACTGATTTGCACGCTCTTTTCGCCATGAAAGCAAAGGGCTTGAAAGACAGCGGGGTTGATCTGGTCATGATGGAAATGATGCGGGATGCAGATTATGCCGTTGTGGCCTGCAAGGCAGCCATGGCAACCGGTCTTCCGGTTTGGATCGGAATTTCTGTTGAAAAGCGTGACGACGGCAAATTGACAGGATTTGGCCGCAGCGACCAGCTGCTTTCAGATATCGCACCAGCCTTGGCTGCGTTGAAACCGGATGTGATGAGCATCATGCATTCGTCACCGGAAGACACGGGACCTGCAATTGACATTCTGAGGCAAAGTTGGACTGGCCCGATTGGCGTTTACCCAGAAAGCGGATACTTCAAATCACCGGACTGGCTGTTCACCGAAATTGCACCCGCTGATTTGGTCGCTGCTGCCAAAGCCTGGCAACAACAGGGTGCAACGATTTTTGGCGGGTGTTGTGGCATCGGGCCAGCACACATCAAAGCTTTGCACGAGGAGTTTTCGGCATGAAAACCGGATCATGTTTGTGTGGTGGCGTTGCTTTTCAAATCACCGGCGCGTTGCGTCCCGTTGTTGCCTGTCATTGCAGTCAATGTCGAAAGCAGTCTGGCCACTTCGGCGCCTTTACGGCTTGCGCAAATTCAGATTTGAGATTTACGGCTGACACGACACTCAGTTGGTATCGCGCCAGCACTTCGGCTGGGCGTGGATTTTGTAAAATTTGTGGTTCGTTGATTTTTTGGAAGGGTGATGGCCGTGACTATACTTCGATTGCAGCCGGGGCAATTGACGGTGCGACTGATCTCAAGATTGATGGGCATATCTATTGCGCCGACAAAGGCGACTATTATGAAATTCTCGATGGCAATTTCCAGAAAGCCCAGTGGTCTTAAGCCCGCTTTGCCATTTCGGTTTCCAATTCGCCATAGCCCGTGAAACGGTATTCGTAGCTCAGCCCTAGCTGTTCAGCAGCGGCTTCGGCTTTGCGTTCCAATTCCTCGTCTTTGGTTTGTGCAAGGAAAACCACCTTGGTGTAGTGTTGAAAATAATCGGGCAGCAGTTCCGGATGCCGGTCCAGCCCCAAGCCTTGCCAAATCAGCTTATCGAAGTAACGGGCAATATAATCTGTCAAATAAAACACAGTCATGTCGTCGTCGGCTTGTGCGGCGAAGGCCTTGTTACCGGAGTAAAACGCATAGCAGTGGGGTCCGTCCAGCCGTTCCACGCCCTGTTCTGCCAGTAAAGCATCAAGCTGGCCGCCAGTACCGCAATCACCGTAAAGCACAAATATTTTCTGGTACTTGCGTTTTGCAGCGAATATTTTCTCGCGCATGGCTGGCACAATGAATTGCGGTGTGTTGTGCCATTTGGCAGGAAGGCACTGAATGTCAAAGCCTTGCCAGTTGTTTTTCTCAGTTAATTCAACGATTTCGCGCGCCAGTGCACCACAGGCAATCAACAGAACCCGCGCATTGGCGTTGTGCGTTTCAAAGGTTTCCGAGGGATTAAGCTTGAGATTGGTCATTACACAAGTATTTACCACGAATTCGTTGTGACACCAGTTTTGACCGAATGGAACAAATTTGGCCAATTGATTTTAGGCGTCGTTAATTTCTGACGGGTAGCTTCACCCCATGTTCACGAGACGAAAGGCACAAGGCCTCAGGACTTAAGTGAGCAGGTGCTGTTAGTAAAACTGGAGTTTTAAAATGAAGAAGTTTCTCAAAGACGAGTCGGGCGCAACTGCAATTGAGTACGGCCTGATCGCTGCTGCTCTTGGCTTGATGTTGATTGCCATTATGCCATTGCTGTCTTCACAGCTCAATTCAACCTTCTCGAAGATCACGACAGGTTTGAGCGGATTCAACAACCAATACTAAGTTTTACAGTTTGGTGCGGCTTGTCTGCACCAAGCAAAACTTTCAAAGCGCGTCCACGTTCGTTCGTGGGCGCGTTTTGCTTTGTCAGGTCATACTGTTCGTTGTTGGTTGTGTCGGCGCGCCATGAAATCCTTGGCGGTTTCCACGGCAACGGCAGCGTCACGGCAATAGGCGTCAGCCCCAACGGCCTTGGCGAACTCTTCATTGAGAGGCGCTCCACCGACCAGAACCACGTAATCATCGCGGATGCCTTTTTCTTTCATGGTATCAATGACGACCTTCATATAGGGCATCGTGGTGGTCAAAAGTGCTGACATGCCCAAGATATCCGGCCCGTGTTCTTCAATTGCCGCCAAGTATTTTTCCACTGGGTTGTTGATGCCAAGATCGATGACTTCGAAGCCTGCGCCCTCCATCATCATGCCAACCAAATTCTTGCCGATGTCGTGAATGTCGCCTTTCACTGTGCCGATCACCATTTTGCCCAGGCGCGGCGCGCCCGTGGCAATCAGCAGGGGGCGCAGAATGAACATGCCGGCTTTCATGGAATTGGCCGCCAAAAGAACTTCCGGCACAAACAATATGCCGTCACGGAAGTCGATGCCGACGATGCGCATGCCTTCCACGAGGGCTTCCGTCAGGACTTTGTACGGGGTCCAGCCGCGGCCGAGCAGGATGTGAACCGCGGCTTCAACTTCTTCTTTCAGCCCGTCATACAAATCATCATGGACTTGTTGCACCAGCTCTTCATCGTTGAGGGTGTTGAGGTCAAGATCGCCAGCGTCACTCATGGGAGCACTCCAAGTTCGGTCTTTAGATAATAAACGAGCGGTTAAAATTACCCCGCTCTCGCACGACTACCCCATGCCGGAAAGCGACGGTTGAGACAAGGGGCGAAGCGGGTTAAGAGCTTCCCGGAAAAGGAAAATCACCCATGGTTTACAAAATTGCGGTTGTCGGCATTGGCAAAATTGCACGTGACCAACATTTGCCTTGCATCGTCAAGAATAAAAACTTCAACCTCGTCGCCGGGGTTAGCCGCAATGGCACCATTGATGATGTGCCCTGTTTTGAGTCATTGGCCGATTTGAAAGCCAGTGGCATGCCAGTGGATTGCGTGGCGCTGTGCACACCGCCTTCCGTGCGGTTGGCCATGGCGAAAGAGGCTTTGGATGCCGGTTGGAACCTGCTGATCGAAAAGCCACCGACGCCAACAGTGGGGGAACTGCTGGCGATGGAAGCCTACGCCATCAAGAAAAAGCGTGTGCTCTATGCAACCTGGCACTCGCGCTACAATGCTTCGGTGGATGAGGCGAAGAAACTGCTCAAGGGCAAGCATGTCGATTTTCTGCGGGTGACGTGGAAGGAAGATGTGAACCGCTGGCACCCGGGGCAGGATTGGATTTGGCAGGTAGGTGGCTTTGGGGTATTTGATCCGGGCATCAATGCGCTGTCGATTGTGACAAAGATTTTGCCGGAAGCGGTGTTTGTTGAGAACGCGGTGATCGAAATTCCATCGAATTCTGCAACGGCGATTGGGGCTGACATTCGGTTCAAACGGGGCGATGGGGCGAAGGCTGATTTGTCGGCAGTGTTTGACTGGCGGCAGAAGGGTGATCAGACTTGGGAAATTGAGGTCGGCACGCGTGACGGTTTAAAACTGCATTTGAAAAACGGTGGGTCGGTTTTGGTAGTGAACGGCAAAACGGTGAATGAAGCTGTGCTGCATGAATATGAAGATATCTATGCAAAGTTTGCGCGGCTGTTGAAAGCCGGGACATCAGACGTCGATGCTTCACCGCTGCAACTGGTGTCGGATTGTTTTATGCTGGGCAAGCCCGTGGTGGTGGGGAAGTTTGAGTGGGACCAGGCTTGAACGTCAGTTGAGTCGCAGTTTTTCAAAACTGCCTGACGCGACAGACAAGATGATCAAGGTTCCAACCAGAATATCGCGGATGTAACTGTCGACACTGAGCTGCGTGAGGCCGTTGCTCAGCACGCCAAGGATCAACACCCCGACCAGTGTGTTGAGGACGCGCGGTTCGTTGTGCCTGCTGATTGTCATTCCTAAAAATACTGCTGCAATGGCGTCCAACATTAGACCCGAACCCTGCATGGGATTGGCTGACGCAACGCGACTCACATACATGAGGCCCGCGATTGCGGCCGCGAGTCCCGAAATTGCGAATGCTGAAAGTCGAACCGCATTCACGCGGACGCCAGCAAGGCGGGCTGCTTCGGCACTGCCGCCCATGGCATAAAGGTGGCGGCCAAAAACTGTTTTTTGCAGCAGAAACCAGACGCTCAGCAAACTCAAAGCTGCAATGATGGTGAGATTGGGCAACAGGAGAACAGTGTCGCCAGATTGCCACAGCGGTATGCCACCACGAGCAAACGCACCAAACTCCGTAGGAATGTCGCCGCCAAAGATGGTTTTTCCGCCACTTAACAGAAATGCCAAACCGCTAAAAACCGTCAACGTGCCGAGCGTGGCGACAAAGGGCAAAATGCCGATATAACTTACGAGAAAGCCGTTCAACATGCCGCCCCCCATGCCCACGACCAAGGCGAGCGAGACACCCAACCAAACGACATCTGTTTCGCGAAATACCACGGCAGCGACAATTCCAGCAAGGCTGGCGGTGGAGCCAACGCTCAAGTCAAAATCACCCATGGCCATCACAATGGTCATGCCAAAGGCGACAACGGCCAACATGCTCATCTGCTGGGAGATGTTCATGAGATTTCGCCCGGTCATGAATGTCTCTGGCAACAGGACCCAAAACCCGAGAAGCATCGATATGAAACATGCGAGCGTGCCGTAGGTTTTGAGGACCTGCAGCACGCTGGTTTTGTCAGATGAATTGAGATCGTCAGTCAGATTATTCGTTCACGTTGCTGGCGGTAATCAGCTTTGTTGGCACGTAAATGACGCCCTGCTTGATTTTTTCTCCCGCAAGGTGACGCTTCACAGCATCGGCAACAGTGCTGCCAATGCCCTTAAAGTCCTGTGCCATGGTGGCTTCAAAGCTGCCGCCTTTGCTGATGGCTTCTCGCGCTTGCGGATTGGCGTCGATGCCCGTGATCACGATGCCTTCGCTACCACGACCAGCAGCTTCAATAGCCTGCAGCGCACCCAAGGCAGGCTGATCCCAGGCCGCCCAAACGGCGCTGATCGCGCCCTTATCTGGATTGGCTGCGAGAATGGCTTCCATCTTTGCGCGGCTGTCGGCGATGCCTCCATCCTGAACATCCGGTGTCACGCGATCGATCACTTTGATGTCTGGATTGTTCTTGAAAATCGCATCGGCAATCACGCCGCGTTGTTGCACAGGCGGGAAGGCATCAAACACGAACATGACGACGTTGCCTTTTCCACCCAGACGATTGGTGACATAGGATGCTGTGTCAGCTGCCATGGAATAGCCATTGCTTGTGACATTGGTCACCAGCAGGGGCGTTGCTCCAGCGTCCATTCCAAACACGGGAACGCCAGCAGCTTTTGCAGCCTCCAAGCCAGCCGTGACCTGCGAGGGGTCAACGTTGATGACGATGGCATTCACTTTTTGATTAGCCGCATCTTCGATACGGCCGATGGCTGCTGCCACGTCGCCTTTGGTATCAACCACATTGACGTCCCAGCCATTTTCTTTGGCTTTGGCTTGGAAGGCTTCGACGTAAAACTGGGTTCCGGGCTGAGCCAGAAATGGCGTAATCACAGCGATTTTCTCACCTGTCGCGTAGGCGGTGGTGCTGGCGGCCAAAAGTGCCGACGCGGCAACAAGTCCCAGAATTCCCCTGCGTGCAAATTTCATCTAGTCTTCTCCCGTTGCTGTTTTTCTTTGTAAGAAAACACTAGCATGCAGAAAATGAATTATGCAACGAGGGCGCTGTGCTGATTGGCATTGATGTGGGGACAACAGCGGTAAAGGCCGCAGTTCTTGAAGTGGATGGAAGCGTGGTTCAAACCTTTGCTTCCCGCTATCCGACGCAGCGCCCTGCTCCGCTTCATGTTGAACAATCGCCCCACGACTGGATGGAACGCGTTATTTCGGCCCTTAAGCAATTTGATGAAGGTTCAGCATTTCATGCTTTGGGTTTGTGTTCGCAGGTCAACACCCATGTTTTTGTTGACGCCAGTGGCGAACCGCTTTTGCCAGCTCTGACATGGCAGGATGGGCGCTGTGCTGAAGATGCTGTGCTACTTGATGCCAAGGTTTCAATCGCGGAGAAGATCAAATGGTGGGGTGCGCCACTGCCGATTGATGCAAGCCATGTTTTGGCGCGGATGGCTTATGTCGCGCGCGTGTACCCTAACGTTTGGGAGAAAACGCGTTGGGTTATGGCACCAAAGGATTACTGCATTTTTAAACTGACAGGCGAGGTTGTTGCAGATCCCATGACGTGTTTTGGGATTGTGGATCAGGATCTTCAGCTCATTGAAGCATTGATCGAATTGGTGCCCGGTGCGGCGCGGCGCTTGCCTTCCATTGCAGGGTTTACGGAAATAGTTGGAACAATTCGAAATGGCTTGCCCTGCGCGGGAACGCCTGTTGTGACAGGTGCGATGGACGCCTGGTCGGGGCTTTTGGGGGCTGGGGTATCGCAAGACGGACAAGGACTTTACCTCAGCGGGACCAGTGAAATTCTGGGGGTTGTCTCGCACAGGAAAACACCAACGCGGGGTGTGATTTCTTTTGCGCCATGCGAGGGGATTGTTCTGCATGCGGGGCCAACACAATCCGGTGGTGCTTCTGTGGAGTGGCTAAGCCGCGTATTGGCAAAATCGGCGCCTGAGATTTCAGCCTTGGCGGCGCAAGCAGACCTGCAAGATGTAACGATGTTTCTGCCGCACCTTGAAGGTGAGCGCGCACCGTTGTGGGATATCACGGCGCGGGGCAGTTTTGCGGGACTCACGTCATCCACAGGTTCTGCTGAAATGGCGCGCGCGGTGTTGGAGGGGGTCGGATATTCGGCGCGCTTGGTGTTTGAGAGCCTGTACCACTCTGCAGGCCTGAAACCTCAAGCCATCAATCATTCGGGTGGTGGTTCAGCGTCCGAAGTGTGGTGCCAAATCAGGGCAGATATCTTGGGTGTGCCGTTGCAGCGGACGGCGATGCGGGATGCCGGGGTTTTAGGGGCCGCATTGATTGCTGGGGTTGGAATCGGAATATTTTCTTCGCTCCAACAAGCGGCCAAAGACTTCGTGAAAATGGATGCGGAGTTCGCACCTGATCCTCGCCAAACCGAACGGCATGACAAGCGGTATGAACTTTACAAGCTGCTCTACCGGCAGCTGGTTCCATTCAATGAAGTTTTTTTGAATCATCCTCACGCGACAAACCCGTGATTACCGCGCGTGCGGGTATAAAATATTCGCTTCTAGGACCCGCGCTGGACCCACCTTATTGCTTCAACAATTGCTCCAGCATTTGCTGCGGCCTGTTCAGGAATGATTTTGTGATCTGATAATGTTCAGTGTCCTCATATTCCACGCGGTCAATGCCGCTAGAGGATATCTGGTAAATCCACGCTTCAGGATATGCCATCAAAATGGGCGAGTGAGTAGCGATGATAAATTGCGAGTCATCGGCGATCAGGTCATGCATGCGCACAAGCATGGAGAGCTGGCGCGAGGGTGAGAGAGCCGCTTCCGGTTCGTCGAAGATGTAGAGACCCTTACCACGCAAACGATTTTCAAGCAGGGCGAAGAATGACTCGCCGTGCGATTGCGCATGCAAAGACTTGCCGCCATAGGCCCCTATGATTTTAGGGCTCGTATCGTCGCCCTGGTCCAGATTGTCGATGCTTGTGGCCACATTGAAATAGCTTTCAGCACGAAGAAAAAAACCATCTCTGGCGCGCCTCGGGCCGCGCGAGAGGCGCAAATAATCATGCAAACGCGAATGTGCAGCAACAGTGCTGAAACCAAAATTCTTCGATCCGCCCTCCGCATTAAAACCCCATGCGATGGCCAAGGCTTCAATCAACGTCGACTTTCCAGAGCCGTTCTCACCCACCAGAAATGTCACCTTAGGGTGTAGGAGGATTTCTTGGAATGCCTTCAGCACTGGCAAGTTAAATGGATAGTCTTCGCGATTCTGCACGCGATCCCACAGCATTTCAGCTTTGAGAAGATAATGCTTGGCTTCGAAGGACCTCATTTATCCGCGTCGACGTTCTCGACGTGCGGCACCTACAGCGGCGGTATCAATACCTTTTGCCAGTTCTGAGACGGGGCCGAGTTTTTCCTCGACCAGTTCGATTGTTGGACGTGCGCCTTTGGTGTGGCCTTCTAACGCTTTGCGCATTGATGCAAGATGCTCTGGTGATGTGCCGCAACAGCCGCCGATGATTTTTGCGCCGGCGTCCACGGCGATGCGGGCGTAGTCTGCCATCAATTCGACGGTGCCGCTGTAGTGAATGTGACCGTCATGATATTGCGGAACGCCGCAGTTCCCCTTGGCAACAACGGCAATGTCTGGCCGGGCGGCTGTTATGCCCATGACGGTGGCGATGAGTTCTGACGCGCCCACGCCGCAATTTGCGCCGATGGCGATTGGTTTGGTTGAAAGCGTATTGGCAATTGCGCCAAAGGCTGACGGCGTGATTCCCATCATGGTGCGGCCGTTGGTGTCGAAGCTCATGGTTGTGACAATGGGCAGCCCCGCTTCACTCGCGCCTTCGACTGCAGCCTTGAGTTCATCTTCCGACGACATGGTTTCAATCCATAACACATCCACACCGCCGTCTTTGAGGGCCATGGCTTGTTCGGCGAAGGCGCTTAACCCTTCTTCATATGGGAATGCGCCAACCGGCATGAAGATTTCGCCAGTGGGGCCGATGGAGCCGGCGACGAATATTTGCCGCGCGGTAAACGCATCAGCTTCGGCACGGGCAAGTTTTGCGGCGGCGACGTTGACGGCATGGACCTTGTCCTGGCCGTCATGCAGCTTCAAGCGATGGCGATTACCGCCGAACGTGTTGGTGAGAATGATATCGGCACCGGCTTCGATGAACTGCTTGTGCAAACTGCGCACGCGGTCGGTATGGTCGAAGTTCCACATTTCCGGCGCATCACCCGACATCAGCCCCATCATGAAATAATTGGTGCCGGTGGCACCGTCGGCCAGCATCCATGGGCGGCTGGCAAGGGCTTCCGGAAAGGTTTGGCGGGACATTGGAGACCTCAAATCATGAATATAAAGATTTCTTTATATAGATTGGAAGTGCGGCTGCCAAGCGTTTTTACACGGCGTCGCGGCCATAATAGAGGTTCACCACGTGCTCGGCTTCGGCAAAGAACAACCAGCGTTCGACAACTGCTGCGCCGATTGCCAAGAGTGCTGCAACGGGTGAAGCAAATCCTCCTGACAGTAACATGATGACGAAAGCTGCCAGCAGCCACAAAATTACCAGCCAGCGCAGTTTATCCGCGTGCTTTCGAGCAACAACGAAGCCCATTTCCTTCTGGATGAAGTTTTGGTTGGTGTGGGGCAGCTCCCACATGCGGACGTTCTCGCCCAAGCCGGTCGCTTCCCCGGTGGTGTGAGTGCGCGGAATTCGGTCGACCATCCACCAGTATAAAAGTTTGAGAGCGAGAACAACAACAATCGCAACAGACGCCAGGTAGGCCTGAAAAATTTGGAACCTGCCAAAAAAAGCGGCGATGCTCGACAGTAAACAAGCACCCGTTGCGACTGCAAAAGCGAGATAAATCGGGCAGACGAGTTTATGATTCCATTGCCGAATTGTGCGCAAGGACCGATAAATCATCGCGGTACAGTAGACTGTGATGGCGCACATGATGAATGTGAGAAGGCCGAGTGGCTTGATCAACACCGGAGAATTGATGATGCCAGACCACGTTGCGCCAAAGAGCAGCGCCACAGGATAGGTGGCAACCGCAGCAACGCCTTCACGACTGAGCCACGATGATCGCCACTGCGACAGCGCCCGCCATGCGCGTTCCGGATGGCCGAGGTGAAGTGTTGATGACAAAAGCCCGATGGTGATGAGGGCCAACGCGATGAACAGCGTTGTCAGTGCAAAAGCCGTTGATGAGGCTTGGCCATGATTGAAACCAACGAGGCCCAGGAGTGCCAGCAAGCCGTACCCAGCGCCGGAGGCCGTGGTGAAAAGGATGACGGAATAGGCAGGGTTCATCTCTACCCTTCCAGCTTCTCAGAATTGTCCGGCTGCGATGCCGTCGTCGCTGTTGAAGATGCCGTCAGCAACTTATCTGCCCACGTGAAAAGCTTGTCCATGGCGGAGCCTGTGCTTTTCGGCATGGCTTCGGCGAAAGTTACTGTGTCCCGTCGCGCGCGGGGTGGCAGATATTTGTTGGTGGGCTTGTAACCCATGTCCGAGAACAGATCATAGCCGCCGCGTTCTTGTACAAGCTGGGACACGGCGGACTTACTGTCGCCGAGATCGCCGAAATGACGCGCACCCGTCGGGCAGGCCTTGACGCATGCGGGCACACGATCTGCTTCGTCAAGGTGTTCGTTGTAAATGCGGTCAACGCAGAGTGTGCATTTTTTCATGACACCCTCTGTGTAGTCATATTCGCGCGCACCGTAGGGACAGGCCCAGGAGCAGAGTTTGCAGCCGATGCAGGTTTCAGCATTGACGAGAACAATGCCGTCTTCCTTGCGCTTGTAGCTGGCACCTGTTGGACAAACGGTCACGCAAGCGGCGTCTTCACAATGCAGGCACGAACGCGGCATGTGAACGATGCGCGTGTCGTCCCTGCCCTGCTCTTTGACCTCATAACCGTGGATGCGATTGAGCCACACGCCCATGGGTTCGGCGGAGCGCGGTCTATCGTCGGTCAATGGCGCCGATATGCCTTGGGAGTTCCACTCCTTGCAGGAGGTGGCGCAGGCGTGGCAGCCAACGCAGGTATCAAGATCGATGACGAGGCCGAGTTTTTTGGTCGTCGTGGTTGGGAGAGTGGTCATTTTTGACATCCCTCTCCCGCCCCTTCGGGGCACCCTCTCCCGCAAGGGGCGAGGGTCAAAAGATGGGCATCCCCCCGCCCCTTGCGGAAGGGGTTGGCGCGGAGCGCCGGGGGCGGGGGGTGAATCATCGCGTTACTCCTCCCAACACCCCAAACTGCGGTGAACTTTCTTCACTTTGATCCACGGCCTTTTCCACACGCACTTTGAGGTCATACCAGGCAGCCTGCCCCGTGACTGGGTCGCTATTGGAATAGCGATAGCCGCCTTCACGCTCTGGAAGAAGATCACTGATCAAGTGGTTGAGCAGGAATCCTTTTTTGCTCTCAGGTGCATCCTTGTCCAAGGCCCATGCACCCTTGCGTTTGCCGATGGCGTTCCACGTCCAGACCGTGTCTTCGTTTTGGCCATCCATCAACTTCGCTTGCGCTTTGATGGCACCGTGATGGGACGTGACGGTGACCCAGTCGCCGTCGGCAATTCCCAAATCGCCCGCGCGCTTCTTATGCATATAGAGCCAGTTTCTACCGAGGATTTGTCGGAGCCATGTGTTCTGCGATCCCCATGAATGATACATCGCCATGGGGCGTTGAGTAATGGCATGCATTGGAAATGCGTTGTTGCTGACCATGGCTTCTTCGAAAGGTTCATACCAAAACGGAATGGGGTCAAAGTAGGTTTCGACGCGTTTGCGGTGATGTTCCGGTGGTTGCACCTTACCATGGCCTTGGGCTGCGAGGCGAAACTTTTGCAGTGTCTCGGAATAGAGTTGGTGGATGATAGGTTCCGGTTTGCCCATGAAGCCGAAGAAGGTGGCCCAGTCCAAGTAGTCCATGTTGACATGGCGGTAATATTTCATGCGGTCTGGCAGTTCCTGATACCAATGGCAGCCGTTGTCGATGTAGGCTTTGAGTTGATTGGGGTTCACAGGGCCTCGTCCCGCCATCGTACCGTCCTTGCCGCGAAAACCTGCAAGTGGGCCCAAGCCTGGGGCGCGTTCATGGTTGACAATATAGTCTTCGTAGCCGCCGGGATAACGCGGCCCACCTTCCGCATTGGTCATGCCGCCGAGGCCAATGCGATGGCCCAAATCGAGCAACACGGTTTGGAAGGGACGCACATCGCGGTCAGGTTCGACGACGGGTTGGCGAATGGAGTCGGCGGGGCCGTCGGCCTCGGAGATCGGGCGGTCGAGCATTGAAATGCAATCCCAGCGCTCCAGATAAGTTGTGTCGGGCAGGATCAGGTCGGCGTAATAGACGGTTTCTGAAGCATAGGCGTCAGAGTAAATGATCTTCGGAATGACATATGTGCCGTCAGGTTTTTTTGCTGTGAGTGCCGCAATCGTATCCGGCACGTTCATGGCGCTGTTCCAGCCCATGTTGGCCATGTACATGAACAATACGTCAATATGATAAGGGTCACCTTTTCCAGCATTGTTGATGACCATGTGCATCATGCCGTGGGCCGCGAGAGGTGCGTCCCATGAGTAGGCTTTGTCGATGCGCTGCGGTGTGCCCTCGTCGTCCACCAGCAAATCTTCCGGTGCGTTGACGAAGCCGAGGGGCGGGCCGGGTAGTGGCTTGTTGGGCTGCACCTGCCCCGGTTTTCCTGCGGGCTTGACATTCGGGGGAATGGCTTTTGGGAATGGCGGCTTATATCGCGTACCGCCGGGCACATCGATGGTACCCAGCATGATTTGCAATAGGTGAATGGTGCGACAGGTTTGAAACCCATTGGAGTGGGCTGATATTCCGCGCATGGCGTGCATGGCCACAGGGCGGCCTTTGGTTTTGGCGTGTTGACGGCCGAGATAGTCCGTCCACGGAATATCAAGTTCGATTTCCTGTTCAAATGCAGCATGGGCGAGTTCTGCCGCGATGCGGCGGATGGTTTCGGCTTTGACGCCGCATTTTGTTGCAATGGTTTCAGGCGCGTATTCGGCCTGCAGGAAGCGTTCGGCAATCAACGTAAAAGATGTTGCTGCTTTTCGTCCATCTGGAAGTGCGAAGCGGCCCATCAACGGCGGGTTCACGCCGTATGTCATGGCGACTTTGGTTGCCAGTGTTTGTGGATCCCAAACCAGTGGCGTGCCAGCGGCGTTTCGCACCACCAAACCATCGTCTGGTTGACCGGGGTTCTCAACAATCAACCAAGGCGCATTGGTATAACGCGTCAGATATTCACCATCGATCTTCTGGTTTTCGAGCAAAACGTGAATGAGTGCACCCACAAACAAGCCATCCGTGCCCGGACGAATGCCGACCCATTCATCGGCGATTGCAGAGTAGCCGGATTTGACAGGGTTGATTGATACAAATTTTGCACCCCTGCCCTTGAGCTTGCCTAAGCCTGCCTTGATCGGGTTTGAGGCATGGTCTTCTGCCACACCGAACAACAGAAAGTATTTGGTGTGCTTCCAGTCCGGCTCGCCAAACTCCCAGAATGAGCCGCCATAGGTATACAGCCCCGCTGCCGCCATGTTGACAGAGCAAAAACCGCCGTGCGCTGCAAAGTTGGGCGTGCCGAATTGCGATGCCCACCAGCCGGTCAATCCCTGGGACTGATCGCGGCCTGTGAAGAACGCAAGTTTCTTGGGGTCAGTGGCACGCACCTCTTTGAGCCAGCCAGTCGCAATCTGCAGTGCTTCGTCCCATTCGATTTCTTTGAACTCGCCCAACCCACGCTCACCGACACGCAGCAGTGGTTTTGACAGTCGAGCGGGCGAGGTATGCTGCATGATACCCGCAGCACCCTTGCCGCAAATGACTCCTTTGTTCACGGGGTGGTCGCGGTTTCCTTCGATGTATTTGACGGTTCCGTCTTTCAGATAAACTTTGATGCCACAACGACACGCACACATGTAACAGGTGGTGGTCTTGATCTCATCCCAGGTTTTTGGTGAGAGATTGATGTCGGGTTGTGCCATGCGATTCCATGAGATCCAATGCCGCTAAACCACCATACTATGCAGCACCTTGGACCTATGCTAGTGCCAGTTTCTAATTTCATAGTGGAAATATGGGGCCAATGACGTGCGCGACTGGTTGATTCATCTGCGTCGGGGCGAATATTCGAGTTTGCAATCGCAGATCCGCGAGGCGCTGGTGTCAGCGATTCTTGACCGCAACCTCGATCAAGCTGAACCTATTCCATCAACACGCAAAATGGCAAAGTCACTCAGTGTTTCCCGCAACACAGTTGTGCTGGCCTATCAGGGATTGCTCGATGACGGCTATCTGGTGGCGCGGGAACGCTCTGGCTACTTTGTGTCGGAAAAAGCATTGACTGAAGTTGCTCCTTTGCAGAAAAAAGGCGCCTTAAAAGCGACTTCAGAAGCTGAAACAAAAACCGTGACGGACTGGCCGAACCGTTTCAAGTTGCGCCCGTCTGCAAACGCCTTTCCTTCAAAGCCATCAGACTGGCAGACCTATCCTTACCCATTTATCTACGGACAGGTCGATCACACCCTGTTTCCGCTGGCGGAATGGCGGGAATGCACGCGGCAGGCGTTGGGCAAAAAATGGTTGGGCACTTGGACCAATGACGCATGGTCTGTTGACGACCCGCTGCTCGTCGAGCAAATCCGCCGTCGCATTTTGCCAAGACGCGGTATCATGGCATCTGATGAGGAAATTCTGATTACGTTGGGCGCGCAAAATGCGTTGTACCTCTTGACGACATTGCTCGTTGACACAACAACGCACGTGGCCATGGAAAATCCGGGCTACCCTGATATGCGCAATGCATTTGAGTTGCATGCGGGCAAAGTTTCATCGGTCCCACTTGACGAACAGGGCATGACCGTCGGTGCTGCCTTGGACAGCTGCGATATCGCGTTTACAACACCCAGTCACCAATATCCCACAACAGTGACCATGTCGCTCGAACGGCGCTTGGCATTGCTGAAGAAAGCGCGGGAACGAAACTTTCTGATCATCGAAGACGATTATGAATTCGAAACAAATTACGTTAACGAGCCTTGCCCTGCTTTGAAGTCGCTCGATGATGATGGTCGCGTGATTTATGTGGGCTCGCTTTCAAAGACACTTTTCCCCGGTTTACGTCTGGGTTTCATGGTCGGGCCGAAAGCGTTGATTGCCGAAGCCCGGGCAATGCGCCGGTTGATGGTGCGGCACCCGCCCAACAATAACCAGCGTGCTGCGGCATTGTTTCTTTCGCTCGGGCACCACGATACTTTAATTCGTCGCCTGCATAAGGCTTATCGCAGCCGCTGGGAAACCATGGCAACAGCGCTGAACACCCATTTGCCCAAGGCTTCGCGGAGCCCGTCTTTTGGTGGCACGGCCTATTGGGTGAAAGGGCCTGCTGATTTGGACAGTGAGAAGCTGGCTGTTGCGGCGTTGGCGCGCGGCATATTCATTGAGCCGATGGGACTTGCTTTTGCCGGCAAACCGCAACCCAACGCTCATTTCAGATTGGCATTCTCTTCCATCGACGAGGCAAAAATTGAACCCGGCATCAAGTTGCTGGCGGAGACAATTGGCGATCTGACATAGCTGACTTCAAAGTACGGGGTAGCCACTCCAGTCCTTCACCGTGCGCAAGGCCAGCGATGACTGGATGCGCTGAATGCCCGGGAGCCTCGCGAGCTTTGTGCGGTGAATGCGCTCGTAGTCTTCGGCATTTTTGGCGATGACGCGCAAGAGATAATCAAACTGCCCACTCATCAAATGGCACTCCAGAATTTCGGGAACGCGCTGCACCTGCTTTTCAAATTTTTCGAAAGCTTCTTCGGTTTGGGCGGCCAGTGACACTTCGACGAAAAATTCGTTGGTCAGCCCTAATGATTTTCGATCAAGTGCTGCGCTGTATCCCGTGATGATACCGCGCTTTTCTAAAAGCTTCACGCGGCGGTGGCAGGAGGATGCCGAGAGGCCAGCCTTTTCAGCCAAATCAGCCAGTGCCATGTTGCCCTGGCGCTGCAGGTGGCTGAGGATGATTTTGTCGGTTCTGTCCAGTTCTTCGAATTTCATTCGAATTTTTTGGCACATTGCCGATTTATTTTCAACCTCCTCCGTAGCAACATCACAGGGTTCGGATTTTATTTCACTCGTAACAGTTATGCTGAAAGCAATAATGGTGAGAGGAAACTTCAATGCTGATCGGCGTGCCCAAGGAAATCAAGAACCATGAATACCGCGTTGGTATGACCCCTGTATCTGTAAATGAAGCAGTGCGGCATGGACACAAGGTCATGGTGCAGGCGAATGCAGGCGCTGGCATTGGGTCTTCAGACGATGACTATAAAAAGGCCGGAGCGACCATCATCGCGAC